>SKNP01000103.1 GCA_007120485.1 Nitriliruptoraceae bacterium | reverse complement strand
CCTCCACGTAGTGCACGTACGAACCGGGCTCGGCGATGATCAGCGTCCGCTCGAACTGGCCCATGTTCTGCTTGTTGATGCGGAAGTAGGCCTGCAGCGGGATGTCGATCTCCACGCCCTTGGGCACGACGATGAACGAGCCACCGGACCACACCGCGGTGTTGAGCGCCGCGAACTTGTTGTCGTTCGGCGGGATCACGGTCCCGAAGTGCTCCCGGAAGACGTCCTCGTACTCCTCGAGGCCAGCGTCGGTGTCGAGGAAGATCACCCCCTGCTCCTCCAGGTCCTCGCGCACCTGGTGGTAGAGCACCGTCGACTCGTACTGCGCGGCCACGCCGGCCACGAGCCGCTCACGCTCGGCCTGCGGGATCCCGAGCTTCTCGTAGGTCGCGAGGATCTCGGGCGGCAGCTCGTCCCAGGAGCCCGCCTGGCTCTCCGACGCCTCCACGTAGTAGTGGATGTTGTCGAAGTCGATGCCGGAGAGGTCGGCCCCCCAGTTGGGCATCGGACGACGCATGTAGGCGTCGAAGGCACGGAGGCGCACGTCACGCATCCAGGCCGGCTCGCCCTTGCGTTCGCTGATCCCAGCCACGATCTCGCGGGTCAAGCCCCGCCCGGTGTTGTAGCTGTAGTCAGCGTCGCTATCGGACCAGCCGAACTTGTACTCGGCGAGGTCCTGGGCGACCGCCTCCTGGTTGCGGCGTGCGTCCGACGGGGGCGTCGTCGGCAGGTCGATCTCGGTCTGGCTCACAGCTCGTCTCCTGGTCCCGATCGGGAGGTCGACGGGTCGTCGGAACGGTTCGGGTCCGCTCCGTCCGTGTGGTTGGTCTCGCTCGGCGCTGCGCGCCCGGCGTCCTTGGGGGTGATGGTGCAGACACAGGCGCTCGAGCCGTCAGCGAGGGTCTCGCGCCGCGACAGCGACACGTCCCCGCCGAGGGCCCGCGAGAAGGCGGCGGCCTCGTAGGCGCACACCTCCGGATGGTGCTTGGCGACGTCGTAGATGGCGCAGTGCTCCTGCGTCAAGGTGAAGGCCCGACCGTTGTCGCTCACCGAGGCATCGAACCCGGAGGCCGACAGCGCGTCGGCGAGCTGCTCGAGCCGTTCGTGCAGGTCCTCGGCCGTCACCGCGTCACGCAGGGTCTCGACCTGGCGTTCCAGCCGCCACCGGAGGAACGCCCGCAACCCGTCGCGTCCCAGCTCGTCGGCGAGGAAGTCGAGCACCTCGCCGGCGAACCGGTCGTAGCGCTGCGGGAACAGCTGGGTCGCCGCGTCGGTCAGGTGGTACCGCGATGGTGGGCGGCCCCGGCCTTGCGGCACCGTCCGCGCCTCCACCAGCCCGTCCTCGGTCAGCACACCGAGGTGGCGGCGGACCGCGACCTCGGAGATACCGAGTAGCTCGGCGAGCTCCGCCACGGTGGCCTCGCGCTGGCGCCGCAGATGCTCGACGATCGCGGCCCGACCTTCACCGAGCAACGACGTCAGCGACGGCGCGGCCGGGGCCGCGTCGCGGGTGATCGTGCGCTGGTCGGACATCATCGATCCATGGGATCCGTCGAGGATCTGGCTGGGTGTGGTACGCATCGTGCGGGAGACCGGGAGGTGAGGATTTCTCAACCTCACCGTTGAGGAAAGGGTACGGCGGTGGTGGCGCTCCGGCAAACCGCCGCCCGCGTCGCCTGTCACGTCCACCCCGCGGCCGGCTTGCCACGCGTGGCGCACCGTCCGTGGACGGCCGGTCGCAACCGGCGTACCGTCGATCAGGCATCGGCACGTACGGGATCCGGACGCGGACGCTAGCCAGTGTCGCGCCATCCCGGCGACGCGGTCCAGCCGCCACGCTCGTGGCGGCGGCGCGACCGATGCCCGGCCGTCATCGTGATGGGTACCGCGACCTGCTCGCCCCGCGTTCCTGCGGGACGTCGAGCGCTCGGTGGCCGCCGGCGGTCCCGGTGCGCCGCCCGCGGCCCGGCCTGACGTCGGGTTCGCACTCCTCCACGAAGAGGCGCCACCGGGACCCACCTCGTCACCACCTCGCTCCTCGCGAGGCTCACTCCTCGCCGGCACGGCGGTGCAGTTGCGTCTCGAACACGAACCGTCGCAGGATCTCTCGAACCTTGGGGTCCTCGATCGCGAAAGCGAGACCGAGTTCGACGCCCTGCTCGCGCCGCTCCGACCGCGCCACCGAGGCCGGCAGGTTCGCCGGGACCGCCAACTCATCTGGCAGGGTCAGGTCGACGTGCAGGGCCGTCCCGACCCCGGGAGCGTCGCGGAACGGCACCTGGCAGCGCAGCCCCGTCTCGGAGACGTCCAAGGTCGTCGTCTCCACGCTCCGGCCCTCGACCCGCAACCGGACCGGGACGGCCACGTCCAGACGGAACGCGTTGCGCCGCTGCCACCGTTCGACCCGCTGGGCGGCCAGATGCCACAGCTCGACCACGTCGGTGCCGGTGCCGGACAGCGTGGTGACCGCCCGCCACCAGCCCTCCTGATCGCCCCAACCGATCGTGACCTCCTCGTCCGCAGCCACGCGGATGGGGCGGCCCGCACCCCGCGTCGGCGCCACGATCGTCAGGGTCCAGCCGTCCTTGGCCTCGATACGGCTCGCGACGGGGGCCTCCGATCGATCGACGCCGACCTCCACCACCGCGCCGAGCTCCGGTAACGGTGGCAGCTTCTCCGCCTGCCCATCGGCCTGACGACGTCGCCGTCGCGCCACGCTGCCCTCCCTGCCGGATCCCTGAACGGTAGTCACCCCGACGCCCGACGTCGGGTTAGCAGCGCCGCGGCCAACGGGTCGAAGGTTAGGCTCGACGCCCCCGACGAGGACCCGACACGTGGCTGCCCTTCCCCCGCTGGCACTGAGCCTGCCACTGACCGGCGTCGACGCCGGAACCGCCATCGAGGTGGCCCGCGAGGCGCAGACACGCGGCTACCGCGCGGTCTGGAACGCGGAGGTCCAGGGTCCCGACGCGTTCACCACCCTCGGGGCCCTGGCCGTCGCGACCGACCTCGACCTCGGCGTCGCGGTCGTCCCGGCCCAGACCCGCACCCCGGTCGTGCTCGGCATGTCCGCCGTGAGCCTCGCGGAGCTGACCGGAGGTCGCTTCACCCTCGGGATCGGCGCGTCCTCCCAGCCGATCGTGGCCGGCTGGGCGCAGCAGCCGTTCGACAAGCCACTCACCGCCGTCCGCGAGACCGTCGAGGCGCTCGAGCCGGTCCTGCGCGGCGAACGTGCCACGACGACCGGCGAGGTGGTGTCCATCGGCGGCTACAAGCCCCACGCGACCCCGCCGGGTGGGCGGGTGCCGCTGGTCCTCGGCGCCCTCAACCCCCGCTCCTGCCGCATGGTGGGTGAGCTCGGCGTGGATGGCGTCTGCCTCAACCAGCTGGCGCCGCACCACGTCCCCCGGATCCTCGATCAGGTCGCCGAGGGCGCCGGAGGGACCCTGCCCGACGACTACCAGGTCATGGCTCGTCTGTTCTGCGCGGTGACCGACGACGTCCCGGCAGCCCGGGAGATGGTCAAGCACGTCTTCGGGCCGTACATCGCCACGCAGGTGTACAACCGCTTCTACCGGTGGATGGGCTACGAGGACGAGGCCGACGGGGTACTCGCCGCCGCCGGCGACCGCGCGGCGATGGCGGCCGCCATCAGCGACCGCGTCGTCGACGAGCTGTTCTGCCTCGGCACCGTCGACGAGGTCACCGCGAAGGTGGGGGCCTACGTCGATGCCGGGGTCACCACGCCCGTGATCCAGCCGTTGAGCCTGGGGCGTGACCAGGCGGAAGCGACCCTGTGGCCGTTGGTCGAGGCGTGGTCATGAATCGAACGGAGGTCGTCGCGGTCTTCGAGGACCGACTGCCGGGCGAACTGGCCCGCTCGATGCTGGCCGATGCCGGGATCGACGCGACCGTGCTCGCCGACGATCTCGGCGGGCTCCACCCGGAGCTGTCACGGCTGAGCGGCGGGGTCCGCCTCGTGGTCACACCGACCGACGCGGCGTACGCTCGCGAACTCCTGGCCGAGGATCACTCGGCGAGCCTCGCGGATGCCATGCTCGAGGACGAGCATGCGACCGACGTCCGGACGCGCCCGCTCGACGACCGCGAGGGGTCTGGGCCGCGACCTCGGCGGGGCCGCCTGGTGCTCGTCTCGGTGCTGCTGGTGCTGTTGTTGCTCACGTTCGTGCTCGTCGACACCGGGCAGCGAGCCGGCTGGTGGTCGCTCTGAACGCGGCGCCCGCTCCTGCCACGGCTACTGCTGGTGCTGCGACGCCGACCCCGCGGATGGCACCTCACCGATCGGCGCGGTGCCACCGGCCGGGGTCGCCGGCTGCTCCCGTACCGCGGGTCGGCCGGGGACGTCACCGCTGGGCTCGACAGCCAGACGTCGCATCGTGACCACCACCTCCAGTTGGTGCTCGCTCGGTCCGGTGTAGACGCCCCGGAACGGGGCGACGTCGTCGTAGTCGCGCCCCCGGCCGATCGTCACGTGCCGCGGGCCGACCTCCTGGGTGTTGGTCGGATCGAGCGCCAACCAGCCGTAGCCGGGTATCGCGACCTCGACCCACGCGTGGGTCTCCACGGTCACCTCGTCACCGCCAGCGTCCTCCCCCGTGGCGTCGTCGATCGCGAACAGGTAGCCCGAGGCGTAGCGAGCCGGGATGCCCAGTTCGCGGTACATCGCCAACGCGAGGTGGGCGACGTCCTGGCACACGCCCGACCCGCCTTCGAACACCGCGTCGACCCCGACCCCGACGAAGGTCTCACCCCGGCGGTACTCCAGTTCGCCGCAGCGCTGGTGGACCGCCTCGACCACGTCCAGCAGGTCGTCGCCGGCATCCGCCCGGCAGCGACGGGCAGCCTCGGCGACCCCGTCGCCCCACGCCACGTGCGGGGAGCGTTGGAGGTGTTCGAGGTGGTCGTCGACGAACGTCGGCTCGTGCACGGCGTCGAACGGCACAGGCCCTTGCGGAGGTACCGCCGGGGCCGTCTCCACGGTCGCCTCCGCGACCACCTCGAGGACCTCATGGGCGGCGCGGACCCCGAAGGTGTCGACGCGGGTACCCCAGTGATCGATGTACGACGCGACCCGCGACGACGGCGAGGTCGTGACGTCGTAATGCACCAGCGCCTGCCGTGCGTCGGTGGCCGGGCAGGCGCGCAGCTCGTTCTGGGACTCCGAGACCGGGCCTGCGTAGGTGAACCGGGTCACGTACCGGATGTCGAGCCGCATCGCGGTCCCTCTCCTGCCGCCCTGGTGGCGGTCGGTCGTCGACCGGCGGATGGCGCCGGACCGGCCCAAGCTCAGCTGGTAGCGATGGCTTGCAGCCCCCCGGCGGGGTGCTGTCGGAAGAACTCGTCGGCGACCGCCTCGGCGACCGCTTGGACCTGCTCCTGCACGTCGTCGAGCAGGTCGTGGAGCCCCAGCTCGAACAGCTCCGTGACGTCGCGGTACTGCAACGCCGAGGTGGTCCGCCCGAGCAGGCGCGTCGCCCGGCTCGGGGCACCTCGACGGAGCGCATCGAGCTGGTGCATCGCACCGTTGAGGCAGAACAGCACGCTGCGGGGCAGGTCCGGTTCGAGGAGCAGGAACTCGACCACGTCGGCCGGATCCATCGACGCACGGTACCGCCGCCGGTACGCCTCGAACGCCGACGCCGACTTGAGCACCGCGATCCAGTGGTGGAAGTCGGCTCGATCGGCGCCGCGGGGTACCTCGCCGCTGGCACCGGCCAGCCGTCGTGATGGTCCGGCCATCGCCTCGAGCTGCCCGAAGCGGACGTCGATCAGTCGGCAGGTCATCTCCGCCCGTTCCAGCAGGCGGCCGAGGGCCATGAACCGCCATCCCTCGTCACGCGGCATCGTCTCCGAGGCGACGCCGTAGATCCCCATCGATGCCCGCCGCACGGTCCCGAACAGCTCGAAGGGCTGGTCGGCGAGGTCCCGTGGCAGGTCCCGGGAGCCGAGCGCGAGGTGCAGGTCGTTGATCGCTTCCCACAGCTCGGAGGAGATCAGCTCACGCACCGAGCGCGCGTTCTCGCGCGCCTTGTGCACCGAGGAGGTGATGCTCCCGGGGTTGTCGCGGTCGAGGACCAGGAACGGCACCACCGCCTCGCCGGTGACCGGCCGATCCCCGAACCGCGGCCGCAGGTAGAGGACGTCGAGCACCTGCGCCCAGGTGTCGGCGGCCTCACCCTGCGGTGATTCGAGCAGCGTGTGGTAGGTGACGTCCACGATGCGGGCGGTGTCCTCCGCCCGTTCGATGTAGCGGCCAGCCCAGAACAGGTTCTCCGCGAGACGAGCGAGCATGGTCAGGCCCCCTCAGCGTCGGTCGAGCCGACCGCCGCGGGCGCGGGCCGGTCAGCGGCCTCCCGGTCGGACGGCGCGGAGGGCGCCCGGTCGGACGGCGCGGAGGGCGCCCGGTCGCCGAGCACCCAGGTGTCCTTCGAGCCGCCGCCTTGCGAGGAGTTGACCACCAGCGAGCCCTTGCGCAGCGCCACGCGCGTCAGGCCGCCGGGCACCACCTCGACGGACTCCCCCGCGATCGCGAAGGGGCGGAGGTCGACGTGGCGGCCTTCGAGGTGTCCGTCGACGAGGGTGGGGTGGCGCGACAGCGACACCACCTCCTGGGCGATGAACCCGCGCGGGTCGGCGAGCACCTGCTGGCGGGTGACCTCGATCTGCTCGTCGGTGGCGTGCGGACCGATCAGCATCCCGTAGCCGCCCGACTCGGCCACGGGCTTGACCACCAGTTCGTCGAGCCGGTCGAGCACCTCCGCCCGCTGGTCCTCGTCCCACAGCAGGTAGGTGTCGACGTTGGGCAGGATCGGCTCCTCCCCCAGGTAGAACCGGATCAGGTCCGGCACGAAGGCGTAGACCGCCTTGTCATCGGCGACGCCGTTGCCGACCGCGTTGACGATGGTGACGTTGCCGGCGCGGGCAGCCGACAGCAGCCCGGGGACACCGAGGGCGGAGTCCGGGCGGAACACCACGGGGTCGAGGAAGTCGTCGTCGATCCGCCGGTAGATCACGTCCACACGCTGCAGCCCCTGGGTGGTGCGCATGTGCACCACGTGCTCGTCGACCACCAGGTCGCGGCCCTCCACCAGTTCCACACCCATCTGCCGGGCGAGGAAGGCGTGCTCGAAGTAGGCGCTGTTGAACGTCCCCGGGGTGAGCACCACGGCCACCGGGTGCTCACCGGCGGACGGCGGTGCGATCTCGCGCAGGGCCTGCAGCAGCATCGGCCCGTAGTGGTCGACCGGACGCACGGCCTGCTGAGCGAACGCGCGTGGCAGCACCCGCGTCATCGCCGCACGGTTCTCGAGCACGTAGGAGATGCCGGACGGGTTGCGCAGGTTGTCCTCGAGGACGACGAACCGGCCGTCGTGTCCACGGACCAGATCCACCCCGGACACCACGCACCGGGCCCCGTGTGGGACCGGGATACCGACGGCTTCGCGTCGGAACCCGGCCGCGGTCTGGACCAACCACCGCGGCACGACGCCGTCACGGACCGCCGCCTGCTCCCCCGCGTAGAGATCCTCCAGGAAGCGGTTGAGCGCGGTGACACGCTGGGCGACCCCCGCCTCGATCGTGGCCCACTCGTCGGCCGGCAGGATGCGCGGCACCAGGTCCATCGGGAAGGTCCGCTCCGTGCCAGCATCGTCACCGTAGACGGTGAACGTGATACCGGCGGTGCGGAAGAGCCGGTCGCGGATGCGCTCGCGTTGCTCCAGGTCAGCGGGAGCGAACCCGACGAGTCGCTCGACCAACTCGGCGTAGTGCGGGCGAACCGAGCCATCGTCGTGGAAGACCTCGTCGTAGAGGCCGTCCGTCTGGTACCCCTCGAAGAGTTCGCTCATGCGGCACGACCCTAGCGGTCACACCGGACGGTGAAGCGCCCAACGGGGACGACGGCTGGCACCGAACGCGGCGGCGGCTAGCGCCCAACCGGGCGGCGG
>SKNP01000425.1 GCA_007120485.1 Nitriliruptoraceae bacterium | reverse complement strand
TTGGTCGATGGACGCGAGCTGGCGGCCACCGTCCAGCGGGGACGCGACCCGCACGAGCGGCTGATGGCCTGCGGTGGTCAGGTCGGTGCACCGCCGACGTACGACCTCATCCGGCTGCAGCTGGAGCAGGGCCCTTCCCTAGAGTGATCACGACGTGTCGGTGCGGACCGGGAGGGTCGAGCGGTGATCACGACGAGACGCAGTCCACGGCAGCTGATCGAAGGGGAAGGGGCCCTGGCGGCGGTCGGACCCCTCGCCGCGCAGCTCGGGAGCTGCGCGTTGATGATCGTCGACCCGGCGATCTCCCAGCAGCCCGTGTACGGGCGCATCACCGCCGGTCTGGACGCGGCGGGCGTCGAACACGCCACGTTCACCGGCGTCCGACCCGAGGTCCCGATCGAGCTCGTTGCGCAGGCCGCCGAGGTCGCCCAGCAGCACCAACCGCAGGCGCTGGTGGCGGTCGGCGGTGGCTCGGTCATCGACCTGGCCAAGGCCGTCGGCGCCGTCGTGACCCACGGGGGCGAACCTCGCGACTACTACGGCGAGAACCAGGTGCCGGGGCCGATCCTGCCGCTGATCGCGGTCCCCACCACCGCCGGGACGGGCTCGGAGGTCACACCGGTGGCGGTCGTCAGCGACCCGGACCGTGCGCTGAAGGTCGGCATGTCCAGCGTCCACCTGGTACCCGCGTTCTCGGTGTGCGACCCGGCGATGACCCACGGGTGCCCGCCAGCGGTGACCGCACACGCGGGGATCGACGCGGTCTGCCACGCCGTGGAGGCCTACACCGCCACCGTGCGGCCGGTCGGGTGGCGTGAGGTGGTCGAGGGCGTGTCGATCGGGAAGAACCCCGTCAGTGATCGCTACGCCCGCGAAGCCCTCCAGGAGCTGATCCCGAACCTGCCACGCGTCGTCGAGGATGGCGACGACCACGTCGCGCGAGCTGCGGTGATGCGGGGCGCGACCGCCGCCGGTATCAGCTTCGGTCACGCCGGCGTCGGGGGCCCGCACGCGTTGCAGTACCCGCTCGGTGCTGCGACCAAGACCCCACACGGGCTGGGGGTCGGTCTCCTGCTGCCCTACGTGCTGACGGCCAACCGCCCGGCGGTCGATCTGGAACTCGAGGAGTTGGCCGCCTGCGTCGGGGTCGATGGCGATGACCCCGCCGACGCGTTCATCTCCATGATCGTCGAACTGCTGGAGCGGATCGGGGTGCCGACCGGTCTGCAGGACATCGGTGTGGAGCGGTCGAGCTTGCGTGGACTCGCCGAGCTCGCTGCCGGGGTGACCCGGCTGCTGCGGAACGACCGGGGAGATACCTCGGTGGACGGGCTCGAGCGGGTCCTCGACGCGGCCTGGCAGGGTGATCGGCGTGTGCTGACCTGACCTGCGACGGGGAGCGCCAAGACCGGCCCGCGGGCACCGTGCGTGGACCCGGGAGACGATCCTCGGTCCTCGCCTCAGCCCTCGGCGACCCCGCGGCTGCTCTCGCGCACCACGAGGTGGGTCGGGAGGATCGTGGCGTTCGGGACCGGCGTCGAGCCGCCCATCAACTCGAGCAGCCGCTCGATCATCTGTCGTCCGAGCTCACCGACCGCCTGATGGACCGAACTCAGGCCCGGCTGCGTGGTCGTGGCGATCACCGAGTCGTCGAACCCGACGACGGCGACGTCGTCGGGGACACGACGGCCACGTCGCTTGAGTTCCTGCATCGTGCCGATGGCCATCAGGTCCGATGCGGCGAAGATGGCATCCACATCGCCGTGACGGTCGAGCAGTTGGGCGGCGCCTTGCTCGCCGGAATCGCCACCGAAATCGCCCTCGAAGACCAGTTCATCGTCGAACGGTAGGCCCGCCGCCTCCAGCCCCTGGCGGTACCCCGCGAGCCGGTCGACCCCCGCGACCATGTCCTGCGGTCCGGTGACGGTGGCGATCCTCGTGCAGCCGAGTTCCGCCAGGTGTCCCACCGCCTGTCGCGCGCCCCCGACGTTGTCGACGTCCACGTACGGCAGTTGCGCCGTGTGCAACGGCCTCCCGGCGAGCACAGCCGGGATCGATCCGGTCGCTAGCTGCTCGATCAACGGATCCTCGGTTCGTGAGGAGACCAGCAGGACCCCGTCGACGTGGCTGGCGAGGAACTCCTGGACCCGGGAGCGGTCCTGGTCCGAGCGGTTGAGCAGCAGCACCAACTGGACGTCGGTTCCGTCCAGCGCCGTCGACACCCCTCGGACGAGATCCGCGAAGAACGGCTCCCCGAAGACCCGTTGCTCGGACTCGGCGACGACCAGGCCGACCGAGTTGGTCCGCCGAGTGACCAGCGAACGGGCAGCACGGTTGGGGGTGTAGCCGAGCTGGGCGATGGCGCGTTCAACGGTCTCGCGGACGGGCGCGCTGACCTTCGGGCTGTGGTTGATCACGCGGGACACCGTGGCCCGGGACGTACCGGCCACCTCGGCGACCTGCTCGAGGGTGGGCCGCTTCTCCTGAACGTCCATCACGCGTCGACGACGGAGACGGTGGCTCCGGCGGCCGCGGCCTTCGTGGCCGCGATGTGATCGCGGTACCAGGCGCCGCTGGACTTGACCGTGCGTCGCTGGGTCTCGTAGTCCACGTGCACGATCCCGAACCTCCGTTCGTACCCGTGCGCCCACTCGAAGTTGTCGAGCAACGACCAGACGAAGTAGCCGCGGACGTCCACGCCAGCCTCGATCGCCCGTTCCACCGCGTCGACGTGCGCCGCGATGAAGTCGCGCCGGTCAGGGTCGTGGATCCGGCCGTGGTCGTCCACCACGTCATCGAAGCAGGCGCCGTTCTCGCAGACCATGATCGGTGGGGAACCGTACTCCTCATGGAGGCGGACCAGGAGGTCCCGGAGGCCATCCGGCTCCACACCCCAGCCCATAGCGGTCCGGGGCTGGGCACTGGGGAGGAACGCGACCTCGTCACCACCAGGGAACGGTGAGCCCAGCCCCTGTCCGTCGCCGGCCGCGACATGGTGCTGCTGGTAGTAGTTGATGCCGAGCAGGTCGAGCGGCTGCGCGATCCGGGCCTCATCGCCGTCCTCGATCGCGTCGAGCGCCGAGAACCGCGCGAAGATGGCGCGGACGTCCGTTGGGTACTGGCCCTTCAAGGTCGTGTCGAGCCACATGCGGTTCTGCAAGCCATCGATCAGATGTGCGGCGGCGTGATCCTCCGGACGATCGCTGCCCGGCTGGACACCGTAGAGGTTGGGCACGAT
The DNA here is from genome assembly GCA_007120485.1 of Nitriliruptoraceae bacterium. Classification (GTDB taxonomy): domain Bacteria; phylum Actinomycetota; class Nitriliruptoria; order Nitriliruptorales; family Nitriliruptoraceae; genus SKTG01. The sequence goes on along the minus strand of SKNP01000425.1, from coordinate 4,737 downwards.
CCCGAAGCGATGCTCGGGACCGGCGGCGCGCCGCATGGCGGCGGTGGCGTCGCCGTGTGCCAGCAGGAGGTGGTGTGCGGCGCGGAGTGAGGCACGTGGATCGGTCAGGCCGGGCGCGTGCTCGCCGCTGGCATGGCCCAGGAACGCAGCACACCAGGGCTCGTTCAGGGTCATCCAGGTATCGACGTGCGAGCCGAGCGCGTCATGGACCACCGCGGCGTACCGCACGAACGCATCGGCGGTGGCGCGGTTGGCCCAGCCGCCACGATCCTGCAACGCCTGGGGGAGATCCCAGTGGTAGAGGGTGATGACCGGTTCGATACCGGCAGCGCGCAGCGTCGTCACCAGGTGTCGATAGAACGCGAGGCCTCGGGGTTCGATGGCCCCGTCGCCATCCGGGATGACGCGCGACCAGGCGATGGAGAAGCGGTAAGCGTCCAGGTTGAGGTCGCGCATCAAGGCGACGTCCTGCTCGACGCGGTGGTAGTGGTCTGCCGCGACGTCGCCGGTGTCGCCCCCTCGCACGCGCCCCGGAGTGTGGCTGAACGTGTCCCAGATGGTCGGCCCGCGGCCATCTTCCCGGACGGCACCTTCGATCTGGTAGGAGGCGGTGGCCGCGCCCCAGAGGAAGTGCTCCGGGAAGGTGGTCGTGTCGGGCGGGGTGGGGTGGTCGGTCATCCCTTCACCGCACCTTCCATGACACCAGCGATCATCTGTCGCGCGAAGATCACGAACACGATGATCAACGGGATGAGGCTCATGAACGTCCCAGCGAGCACCAAGGCGTAATCGGCGTAGTAGGTCTGGCTCATGTTGCGCAGGGCGATCTGGATCGTGTGGGCGTCCTGGTTCCCACCCAGCACCACCAGCGGCCAGAGGAAGTCGTTCCACATGAACAGGAACGTGAACATCCCGAGGACCGCGGCACCCGATCGCACCGACGGGATCACCACGTGGCGGAACAGCCCGAAGGTCGCGCACCCGTCGACACGCCCAGCCTCGAGCAGTTCGTCGTGGACCGAGGTGGCGATGACCTGCCGCATCCAGAACACGGCGAAGCCGGTGACCAACGCCGGCACGATCACCGCCCGCAGCTGACCGACCCAGCCGAACCGGTCCATGAGCATGTACAGCGGGATCAGCCCCAGCTGCTGCAGCGGGATCATCATGGTGGCGATGACGAAGGCCATGAGGGCCTTGTTGCCCCGGAACTGCATCTTGGCGAACGCGAACCCGGCAAGGGTGCCGAAGAACACCGCGGAGACGGTCACGGTCCCCGCGACGATGAAGGTGTTGAGCAACGACCGCAGGAACGGCACGGCGTTCATGGCGTTGGTCGCGTTCTCGATGAAGTTCGGTCCCGGGGTGATCCGTGGCGGGACCTGCGCGACGTCGGCGTTGGTGTTGGAGCCGACCACGAACATCCAGTAGAACGGGAAGACCGAGATGAAGAGCGCGACGGTCAGCACCAGGTAGTGCCAGTTGTTGGCCCAGCTGAACCGGCGCTTGTTGGGCTTGAAGGTGGGGGCTTGCCGTTCGTTGCCCGGTGTCGGCCCTGCCGCGGACTGGGCCTTGACGGCATCGACGTTGGTCATGCTCCCGCCTCCTGGCGCGCGTTGGCCCGTTCTCGCATCCGTTCCACCTCGAGTGCGGACCGGTTCTCCCGTCGGTTGAGGTACCCGACCCCGGCGTAGACCATCAGCGCGGCGACGGCGGTGAGGAGCACGAGCATCCACGCGATCGCCGAGGCGTAGCCGAACTGGAACTGGCGGAAGGCCATGTTGTAGAGGTAGAGCAGGATCGTCAGGAACTGCTGGTCGTTGCCGCCCATCGACCCGACGCCGGGAGCGAACAGCAGCGGCTGCGCGAACAGCTGGAAGTTGCCGATCACCGAGAGCACGGTGGCGAACAGGATCGTCGGACGCAGCAACGGCACGGTGATCTTCCACCACCGCTTGATGCGCCCCGCACCGTCGACGCGCGCGGCCTCGATGAGGTCCGAGGGGATCGACTGCATCGCCGCGAGGAAGATCAGCGTGTTGTAACCGGTCCACTGCCAGTTGACCATCGTGGCGATCGCGAAGTGCGAACCGATCCGGCTCGACGTCCAGTTCACCATGTCCAGACCGATGAAGTCCAGGGCGACGTTGATCAGGCCGTAGTGCCGGCCGAACAGCGACTGGAAGACGATCGTGATCGCGACGACGGAGGTGATGTTGGGGATCAACAGGCCGCTGCGGAAGATGTGGGGACCACGCAAGCGGCGGTCGTTGAGCAGTTCGGCGAGCACGAGCGCGAGGAGCATCTGCGGGATGGTGGACATCAACAGGATCGAGAACGTGTTGGTCGCCGAGCGCCAGAACCGCGCGTCGTTGAGCAGCCGTGCGTAGTTGTCGAGCCCGACGAAGGTTCCGCCACCCGCCGCGGTGTCGAAGATGTGCCAATCGTGCAGCGACACCCACGCGGTGAAGGCGACGGTGAAGACCCCGAAGACCAGGAACAGGAGGAAGAAGGGGGAGATGTAGAGGTAGGGGGCGATCCGCGCCTCACGGCGGAACCACCAACTCATCGTGCTCCGGGGCGTGAGGCCCGGGTCATCTGACTGGACGGCAGCCATCGGTCTCTCCCGGTCATCGTCCGAGGGGACGTCAACGTGCGGAGCGATATGTCGCACGGGGGCCGAGGCTCGGGCCTCGGCCCCCGTGTCTAGCCACGCTCGAGCAGCATCACATCCCGAGTTGGCTGCTGATGTTGTTGAGCACGGACTCCCACGCCTCCTCGGGCGACTCGTTGCCGTCGAGTACACGGCCCAGCCCGTCCCCGAACTCGGTGTCGATGGCGTTGTAGTTGGGACCGGTGTTCTGCGCGACGACCCGCTCGGCGTTGTCCGCGTAGATCGGACCGACCGGGGCGTTGTTGAAGAACTCGCTCTCGAAGCTCTGGATCTCCTCGGAGTCGAAGAGCTCCGGGACCGACGGGAACTGGCCGTACTCGGTGAACTGGTACTGCTGGTTCTCCGGAGACAGCAGGAACTCGATCAGGGCGTAGGCCTCTTCGGGGTTGTCCGAAGCGGCGGGGACGCCCAGGTGCGAGCCGCCCCAGTTCCCGCCGGCCTCCGGGACCTCAGCCAGGTCCCAGTTGCCCTCGGTGTCGGGAGCGACGTCCATGATGTAGCCCATCATCCAGGCGGGGGCGGTCAGCACAGCGAAGGAGCCGTCGGACATCCCGGCCTCCCACTCCGCGGACCATGCGGGGACCTCGGCGATGATGTCGGACTCGATCGCGTCGATGACCACGTCCCAGGCGTACTGGACGTGCTCGCTCTCGTCGTAGATCGGGTTGCCGTCCGCGTCGAAGAAGGTGTTCGGGTCCTGGTTGACCACGGCGTTCCACAGGTTCGCTTCGTTGTCGACGAACCCGCGCCCGGTGGCCTCGGTGTACTCGGTCCCGACCTCGATGAAGTCCTCCCATGAGTCGACCCAGAGGTCGGAGACCTCGTCACGGTCGGTGGGCAGCCCAGCCTCCTCGAACAGGTCCCAGCGGTAAGCCATCGCCATCCCGCCGATGTCGGTCGGGATCCCGATGAGGTGGTCACCCTCGACGTTCTGCGCCTGTTCGATCTTCCAGTCGAGGTAGTCGCCTTCGATGTCGGCTGCGCCGTAGTCGTAGAGGTTGTGCCACATCTGGTACTGCTCGGCCATCTCGTTGATGAAGGCGACCTCGATCGCCGCGATGTCCGGACCACCGCCCGCCGCGAGTTCGGTGAACAACGCGTCGTGGTGGTCACCGTGTTCCGTCGACTGGATCTCGACGGTCACGTGCGGGTTCTCCTCCTCGTACTGGCCGACGAGGTCGTCGAGGTTCATCCCGGTGAACACCCACATCGACAGCGTGACCGGCTCGGCATCGGCATCGGCCGCTTCACCGTCACCGTCGTCACCGTCGTCGTCGGTCTCGGCCGCGTCCTCGGTCTCGACCTCCTCGTCCGTCGTACCGTTGTCATCGCCTGCGCAGGCACCCAGTACCAGTGCGAGCGCCAGCGGTGCTGCCAGCCACTTGATCCTCATCTGAGGGACTCCTCTCCGCGCCCGGTACGAACCGGACCACCTCAGGCCCTGCCTCCGGGCCTGTGCCGACGGACCGGTGGTCCGTCGGGTCGTTCCCCGAGCCACGCTTGGGCGTGATCCGGGACGCTTCTGCAGGTTCGCTCGCTCCGCACAGGGCGTCGGTGCCTCGGCGTGAGAGCGCTCCCACGAACTATTAGTAGTGTCGTCCAACCATTCGTTGCTGTCAACCACTTTCGCCGAGATGCCCCGGCGTTCCATCCTGATCCCGCACGCGGCGGTGGATGGATCAGCCGCTTACGGCCGCCCCAGGCCCCAGATCGCCTGGTTGACGCGGTTCTCTAGGAGCTCCTGCTGGCCGGACCGCGGGGCGGGATCGAGCCCTGCTCGGGTGACGTGGTCAGCCAGCGACGCCAGCGTGGCCGTCCCCTCGGTGATGGACCGTCCGAGTTCGCCATCCCAGTCGCCGTAGCGCTGGTCGCGGGCCGCGGACAGGGTGGCATCCTCGTGGAGATCGGCGGCGACCAGCAGCGCCTGTGCGAGGGTGTCGATACCGCCGATGTGGCCGTGGAACAGGTCGTTGCGGTCCAGGCTCTGGCGTCGCAGCTTGGTGTCGAAGTTGAAGCCGCCTGAGGCGAAGCCCCCGCCGCGCAGCACCTCGAACAGCACCAGG
>SKNP01000391.1 GCA_007120485.1 Nitriliruptoraceae bacterium | reverse complement strand
CGTGCCCGTCCCGAGGAACCCTCCGGCGGCGATCGTGTCCACCCCGCGCAAGGGGACGCCGACGACCACGATCGCGATGATCGGTGCGGCCAGCGTGACCACGAAGACGATGATCCCCGCCAGATCGGCGGCCGAGCCGCTCACACCGGTCGTCGCCGCCAGCAGGCCGGTCCCGACGGCGCCGGCCAGCACCAGCAGCAGGACCAGGGCGACGCCGATCATCCGGGGGGCATCCCGCAGCTTGCCGACCAGTGCCAGGGTCAGGGGCAACGCGAACACCATCAGCGCGGCGATGCCCGGGCCCAGCGTGGCGGTCAGGGGCAACGCTGCGATCGAAGCCATGCCGGTCGCGCTGGCAAGCACCAGATGACGTCGCACGCGGGCGAGGTCCTCCTGCTCGGTCACGCCACGCTCCTGGTGTCGATCCGCGATCGTGGGCTCCCGGCGACCGCGGCCGCGTCCGTCCCGTGACCGCCACGCTACCGCTGCGCCCCTATCGTCGCGGTGCCAGCGATCCTCCGTGACGTGAGGTGCCACGATGCCGACCCGTCCCGGCGCGAGCCCGCCGCCGGCCAACCCCTGGCGCACCCGATCGACGCGCCCGGTGTACGACAACCCGTGGATCTCCGTCCGTGAGGACGAAGTGGTCCGGGCGGACGGCTCCCCGGGCATCTACGGGGTGGTGTCCATGGCGGCGGCGGTCGGCGTCGTGGCGCTCACCGAGGACGACGAGGTGGTGCTGGTCGGCCAGTGGCGGTACGCGCTGGACGAGTACTCGTGGGAGCTGCCGGAAGGTGGTGCGGACGCCGGCGAGTCGCCGCAGGCCGCGGCGGCGCGCGAACTGGCCGAGGAGGCCGGGTACGCAGCGCGGGACTGGAGCGAACTGGTCGGCGACCTCGCGGTGAGCAACTCCGTGACCGACCAGCGGTGCTGGCTGTTCCTGGCGAGGGGACTCGAGCCGGTCCCGGTCGCGCCCGACCCGACCGAAGCCCTGGAGATCGCCTCCGTGCCGGTCGTGGAGGCGCTCGAGATGATCGACACGGGGTCGATCACCGACGCGCTGACCGTCATCGGTCTGCTGACCCTCGACCGGCGCCGACGAGGGGGCGCCGGAGACGCCACCGCCGCCACGACGAAGTAGCCTCACGGGCCGTCCGTCATCCCCGCCACTTCCTCCCGAGGCCACCCGTGGGCAAGCAGAACGAGCTCGGGGTCACCCCGATGTCCGAGGACGTCTCCGCGTGGTACAACGAGCTCGTCTTCAAGGCCGAGCTGGCTGACCGCGGTCCCGCCAAGGGCACCATGGTGATCCGGCCGTATGGCTACCGCATCTGGGAGCTGTTGCAGGAGCAGCTCGACCAGCGGTTCAAGGACACCGGGCACGAGAACGCCTACTTCCCGCTGTTCATCCCGCAGTCCTACCTCCAACGTGAGGCGGACCACGTGGAGGGCTTCGCTCCGGAGCTGGCGGTCGTCACCCACGGCGGGGGTAAGGAGCTCGAGGAGCCGCTGGTGGTGCGGCCGACCTCGGAGACGGTCATCGGCGAGATGTACTCGCGCTGGATCTCCTCCTACCGCGACCTGCCGGTACTGATCAACGCCTGGAACAACGTCGTCCGCTGGGAGCTGCGGCCGCGCATCTTCCTGCGCACCACGGAGTTCCTCTGGCAGGAGGGCCACACCGCGCACGCCGATGAGGCGGACGCGATGGAGGAGACGCTGAAGATGTTCGGCGTCTACGAGGAGTTCGCCCGCAACGTCGCGGCGATCCCGATGGTGGCCGGGGAGAAGACCCCGGGGGAGCGGTTCGCCGGGGCGGTCCGCACCTACACCATCGAAGGCATGATGCGCGACGGCAAGGCCTTGCAGTCGGGCACGTCCCACTACCTCGGCACCAACTTCGCGCAGGCGTTCGACATCACCTTCCAGGACCGCGACAACGAGGTCCGTCACGTCCACACGACCTCGTGGGGGATGTCCACCCGCATGATCGGCGGGGTCATCCTCGCGCACGGCGACGATGCCGGCCTGGTGCTGCCACCGCGGCTCGCGCCGATCCAGGCGGTGCTCGTCCCGATCGGCCGAGGTGACCAGGGTGATGCCTCCCGGGCCAAGGCGCACGAACTGGCCGGGCAGCTACGCGCCGCCGGCGTCCGCGTGCACGTGGACGACCGCGATGCCTCACCCGGCTTCCGGTTCAACGACTGGGAGCTCAAGGGTGTGCCGCTGCGCATCGAACTCGGTCCTCGCGACCTCGACGCCGAACAGGTGCTGGTCGCGCAGCGGGTCGGGGAGGTCGACGAGCGTGGACGGCCGGTGAAGGAGGCCGTCGGGTTCGACGCGCTCGCGACCTTCGTGCCGGAGCGCTTGGACGCCTACCACGACCAGTTGGTGGCGCGCGCTCTCGCCTTCCGCGACGAGCGCTCCGGACCGGCGGACGACTGGGCCACGTTCGAGTCCCTGGTCGAGCGCGGGTTCGCGGCCGCGTTGCACTGCGGCCGGACGGTCTGCGAGGACGACATCAAGGCCCGCACCGCGGCGACCCCCCGCTGCATCCCGACCGTTGGTGAGGACGATGACGGTCCGTGCGTGGCGTGCGGCGAGCCGAGCGCCTACGGCAAGCGGGTGGTGTTCGCTCGCTCGTACTGATCGATCGGTGCGTGCGTGGGCGTCGTTGCGTGCGTGGACGGGGCCGGGACCGGGTGCTCCAGCGCGCTGCGGACCAGTGCACGCAGCTGCCGGTCGGTGTGCGACTCGAGCGCGAGGACGGCCGCGAACGGGTCGCCGTCCAGCCCGAGCGTTCGAGCGAACGCGCCCTCGACCGAGCCGGGACCGTGGCGTTGGTCGCGGACGGCCCGCTGCAGTTCGGCGCCACCGATGATCAGCAGCCGCCGTTCCACGACCAGATGGCGGTAGCCATGCTGCTGGTGGGTCGGACACGCCTGGGCGAAGACCTCCACGGGCAGGTCGTCGAGGAAGAGGTTGACGACCGCGGCGTCCGGCTGATCATCGAACGTGCGGCGGTGCCACCGCAGCGCTCGCGCGTCGGGGGCGGCGGCCGCGACCTGTGCAGCGAACGCCTCGGTCGGCGGGGCGCAGCACAGGAGATCGACATCGCTGTCGGGGCGATCCAGCCCAAGTGGGTAGGTGCCGGCGACCACGGGGTCGTGGTCCTGCAGCCCGTCGAGCAACCCACTGCCCGCCACCGTCGCCATCGCCCGAACACCCCGATGGGTCAGCTCGATCACCGCGTTCCTCCGCCCCAGATGCGCTCGACGCTGTCGGTCAGCGCCGGACCCTCCCACCACGGTCGTCCCCACGACCGTGCGGTCACGGACGCTAGCGACAGCGGCAACGATGTGCGGTCCGGTGTCGGCCCGCGTCTCGTCCCGGCCGACGATCGGGGTGGGCGGTGAGCGGTGCGACGGCCTCCGATCGCGAGCTCGTGCGGCACGAGTGGGTGTCGGGCGGCCCGCCCGCGCTGCGTCCCGCCGCTGGCCGGGCCGCGGCCGACGTCGTCGCCATCGTCGGTGGCGGCCACAACGGCGAGCGGGTCGAACTCGCCGTCCACGAGGTGCTCGCCAACGCGTTCGAGCACGGACACCTCGGACGAGTTGATGTCCCGATCGAGCTCACGGTGCACCGCGTCGGCGACCGAGCGATCGTCAGCGTCAGCGATCACGGGCTCGGCGGCGACGGGCTTGGCGGCGATGGCCAGCAGATCGGCACCGCTGATGACGATCCGTGGGGACCGCGCGGACGTGGCTGGCTGCTGACGCGCGCGGTCGCCGACGAGGTGGTGGTCGAGGCCAACGACGACCCACCCGGCACGCAGGTGCGGCTGACGTGGACCCGGGGTCCGAGCTGACGCGCGACCCGCGATCCGCGATCCGGTCGTCCGCTGAGCCGGTCCGCCAACCCGGGTAGCATCGACCGGTTCCCCGCTCCCACCCGCCAGGACCACCGTGGCCACCCGCACCGACCTCCGCAACGTCGCCATCATCGCGCACGTCGACCACGGCAAGACGACCCTGGTGGATGCCATGCTGTGGCAGTCCGGCGTGTTCCGGGCCAACCAGGACATCGACGAACGGGTGATGGACTCCGGCGATCAGGAACGTGAGCGCGGTATCACGATCCTGGCGAAGAACACCGCGGTGGTCGTCCCCGACGGTGATGAACACGTGACCGTCAACGTCGTCGACACGCCCGGACACGCCGACTTCGGTGGCGAGGTGGAGCGTGCCCTGGCGATGGTGGACGCGGCGCTGCTGCTGGTCGACGCGTCGGAAGGGCCGCTCCCGCAGACCCGGTTCGTGCTGCGCAAAGCCCTCGAAGGCGGCCTCCCGGTGATCGTCGTGGTCAACAAGATCGACCGGCCGGACGCCCGCATCGACGAGGTCGTGGCGACCACCTACGACCTGCTCATCGACCTGGGTGCCGATGACGCGCAGATCGACCTGCCGGTGCTCTACACCAACGCCAAGGACGGCACGGCGACGCTGGACCCGTCCGAGCCGGGCAGCGATCTCGGCCCGCTGTTCCGCGTGCTGCTCGACCAGGTCCCCGCCCCCGAGCACGACCCGGCGCACCCGTTCCAGGCGTTGGTCACCAACCTCGATGCGTCCCCGTACCTGGGGCGGTTGGCGTTGTGCCGGATCCAGCACGGCGAGGTCCGACGTGGCCAGACCGTGGCGTGGTGCCGAGCGGACGGGTCGATCGAGAAGGTCAAGCTCGGGGAGATCCACAAGACCGAGGCGCTCGACCGCGTCCTGGTCGACCACGCCGGCCCGGGCGATCTGATCGCGGTGGCCGGCATCGACGAGGTCACCATCGGCGAGACGCTGGCCGACGCCGACGATCCGCGACCGTTGCCGGTGCTCACCGTCGACGAGCCGAGCCTGGGGATGACGATCGGTGTCAACAACTCACCGTTGGCCGGTCGCGACGGCAGCAAGCTCACCGCCCGCTTGGTCGAGAACCGGCTCAAGCAGGAGCTGGTCGGCAACGTCTCCCTGCGAGTGCTGCCGACCGAACGCCCCGACACCTGGGAGGTGCAGGGGCGCGGCGAGCTGCAGCTGGCGGTGCTGGTGGAGAACATGCGGCGTGAGGGGTTCGAGGTCACCGTCGGCAAGCCGCGCGTGGTCACCAAGGAGGTCGACGGTGCGGTGCACGAACCGTTCGAACGGCTGTCGATCGACGTGCCGGATGACTACGTCGGTGTGGTCACCCAGCTCCTGGGCCTGCGCAAGGGACGGCTGGAGCAGATGGTCGCCTCCTCCGCGGGCAGCGCGAGCGGGGACGCGGCCGGCTGGTCCCGGCTGGAGTTCCGTGTGCCGGCCCGCGGGTTGATCGGGTTCCGCACGGAGTTCCTGACCGAGACCCGTGGCACCGGGATCCTCCACCACGTGTTCGACGGGTACGAGCCCTGGCAGGGCGAGCTTCGCACCCGACCCAACGGGTCGCTGGTGGCCGACCGCTCGGGCAGCGCGAGCCAGTTCGCGCTGCTCAACCTCCAGGAGCGTGGGCAGCTGTTCATCGCTCCGGGCACGGAGGTCTACACCGGCATGATCGTCGGGGAGAACGCCCGCTCGGAGGACATGGACGTCAACCCCGCCAAGGAGAAGAAGCTCACCAACGTGCGTTCGGCCACCTCGGACGAGCTGGTCCGGCTCGCCCCGGCCCGGCAGCTCTCGCTCGACCAGGCGCTGGAGTTCATCCGCGAGGACGAAGCGGTCGAGGTGACCCCGTCGCACGTGCGCCTGCGCAAGGTCGAACTGGATCCGAACGTGCGCGGTCGCATCGCCAAGCGGGCCAAGCAGGGTGGCGCGCCGGTCTGAGCGACCCGGTCGGCCGCGGCGCGTGGCCGGACTCCCGGCGGCCCCAGCTGGCCGGCCGGTGGCGAGGTGGCCGGACTCTCGGCGGCACCCCACCCGGTTGGCCGCTGGCGGTGGGTGACCAGGTGACCGGCGGCGGCGCCCAGCTGACCGGCCGGTGGCCCGGTGACCGGCGGTAGCCGAGGACCGTGGTCATCGGTCCGTGTCGGAACTGCGGGTCACCCGGTGCGCTTGTAGGGTCGCTCACGACAACCGGTACCCAACCTCAGGTTCCCCCGTGTTGCAGGTCACAGAGTCCGCCGTCAGCGCCTTGAACGAGGCCCGCGCCGCCCAGGAGATCCCCGACTCCCACGGGGTGCGCGTGTTCGCCCAGGCCGATGAGCAGGGTCAGGCCGCGCTCGCGCTGGCCTTCGCCGAAGAGCCGGCCGAGGGTGACGAGGTCACCGAGCAGTCGGGGACCGAGATCTACGTCTCGCCGGAGCTCGCCGAGCCGCTGTCGGGCAGCAAGCTCGACGTCGAGGACACCCCCGAAGGCGCCCAGCTGACGATCGTTCCCCAGGAGGACGACCCCGAGGCGTGAGTCCGCGGTTCGCCGGCGGGTGACGCCACCGACCACCCGCCGGCGAGGTGCCCGACGCCGTGGATGCGCCCGCAGGTGGCGCGGCCACGCCTCGCTCGCGCGGTTCCTCGCTACGGTCGGCGCCGAACGCGTCCGATCCCGCTGACGAGGAGTCCCCGTGGCCACGCTCGTGCTCGTGCGGCACGCCACCACCGCATCGACCGGCAAGCGGCTCGGTGGTTGGACACCGGGCGTCCACCTCGACGCCGCCGGGGTCGGCCAGGCCGAGGCGACGGCGCAACGACTGGCCGACCAGCCCATCGCCGCCGTCTACAGCTCGCCCCTGGAACGCACGCAGGAGACGGCCAAGCACGTGGCCCGGCTGCACGGGCTGCGGGTGAGGACCCGCCGCGGGCTCGGTGAGGTCGACTACGGCGACTGGACCGACAAACCGCTCGGCCAGCTCCGACGTCGCAAGGCTTGGACGACCGTGCAGGCCACGCCGTCACGGATGACCTTCCCGGGCGGCGAGTCGATCCGCGCCGCGCAGGCCCGCGCGGTCGAGACCACGGAGACGTTGGCCGCCGAGCACGGCGACGAGCGGATCGTCTGCGTCAGCCACGCGGACGTGATCAAGGCCGTCGTCGCCCACCACCTCGCCATGCCGCTGGACGCGTTCCAACGGCTGATGATCGCCCCCGCGTCGGTCACGGTCCTCCACCTGCCGGCCGAGGGGCACCCGGTGCTGCTGGGTTGCAACGACACGGGGCCGTATCCGCCAGCGACCGACGGCAAGGGGCGTGCCTGATGGAGATCGAGCTGTCGCAACCGCACCACGTCACCGTCGGCTACACCGGCCGACCCGGCGAGCGCACCTTCTTCCTGCAGGCGCAGGAGGGGGAGGACCTGCTCACCCTGCAGATGGAGAAAGGGCAGATCGAGGGGCTCGGCGAACTGCTCGGCCAGTTGCTGACCCGGATCGACGACGAACCGGCCACCGACTGGGACCGCGACGCGATGGAGCTGCGGACCCCGATCGAGCCGGCCTGGAGCGTCGGCGAGATCTCGCTCGGGCTGGACCCGGACGCGGGCCGCTTCGCGATCGAGGTCGTGGCCCTGACGGTCGAGGACACCGAGCCGGACAGCGCCCGCATCTGGTGCGACCGCGACCAGACCCGACGGCTGGCGGCTCACGCGGTCGAGGTCGTCGGGCAGGGCCGGCCCCGCTGCGAGCTGTGCGGGCGCCCCACCGCCCAGGACGGCTCCCACGTCTGCCCGTCGACGAACGGGCACGGCAAGCTCAGCCGGTGAGGGTGCGTGCCGTGTCGACGAGCCCATGACCGACACCGCTGCGGTCCACGCGACCGGCGATCGCTTGCAACGAGCACCTCTGGAGCTGCTCGGCCGGTTCGCCGACGCCTCGAACGCGACCCTGCTGGTCCGGCTGATCGACCGCGATCCGCGCTCGATCGAGGAGGTCGCCGACCACCTGGGGCGGGATCTGCAGGTCGAGGACCTCGATCCGGACGACCTGGCGGTCTACAAGCCCCAGCGGGGTGAGCGGCCGCTGTGGGACTTCCCGACCGGCACGTTGCATCGTCGGGAGGTCGCCGCCGG
>SKNP01000145.1 GCA_007120485.1 Nitriliruptoraceae bacterium | reverse complement strand
TCGACATCCCGCTGCAGGCCTACTTCCGCATCAACAAGCAGAACATGGGCCAGTTCGAGCGGACGCTGATCATCGCCGAGCCCGGTTCGTACGTGCACTACGTGGAGGGCTGCACGGCACCGATCTACAGCTCCGACTCGCTGCACTCGGCCGTGGTGGAGATCATCGTCCGCGAGGGCGCACGCGTCCGCTACACGACGATCCAGAACTGGTCGAACAACGTCTACAACCTCGTGACCAAGCGGTCGGTGGCCGAGAAGAACGCCACGATGGAGTGGATCGACGGCAACATCGGCTCCAAGGTCACCATGAAGTACCCGGCCGTGTGGCTCACCGGCGAGGGCGCCAAGGGCGAGGTCCTCTCGGTGGCGTACGCCAACGACGGCCAGCACCAGGACGCCGGCGCCAAGATGGTGCACGCGGCGCCGTACACCACCTCCAACATCCTGTCGAAGTCGATCTCCAAGGGCACCGGGCGGACCTCCTACCGCGGTCTGGTCGCCATCAACGAGGGCGCCCACCACGCGCGTTCGGCGGTCAAGTGCGACGCGCTGATGCTCGACGAGACCTCCCGCACCGACACCTACCCCTACATGGAGATCGAGCAGGAGGACGCCACGATCGAGCACGAGGCCACGGTCTCGAAGCTCTCCGAGGACCAGCTGTTCTACATGCAGTCCCGGGGCATCGACGAGGACGAGGCCACGGCGATGATCGTGCGCGGGTTCATCGAGCCGATCGCCCGTGAGCTGCCGATGGAGTACTCCGTCGAGCTCAACCGTCTGATCGCCATCGAGATGGAAGGGGCGATCGGATGACGGACCTCCTCCTCGATCACCTGACCGAGGAGGCGCTCACCGGCCGCAGCGACGCGGCCGGTGAACCCTCCTGGCTCCGCGACCACCGGCTGGCCGCGTTCAAGCGCACCCTCGACCAGTCCTGGCCGGACAGCCGCAAGGACGAGTTCTGGCGCTCGACGCCGTTCGACCGCCGCTTCGACATCGACCGCTCGGTCGTGACGTCCGGCGAGGTGACGACGGCGGTGCCGGCGTCGATCACCGCCTCCCTCGACGAGGACGCAGCCCTGGTGCGCCTGGTCGACGGCTCGGTCGTCGACATCCACCTGCCGACGTCCTTCGCTGAGCGCGGCGTGGTCATCACCGATCTGGCCACGGCCGCCAACGAACACGCCGACCTGGTCCGGTCCCACCTCGGCAGCCTCACCTCCGCCGACCCGGAGGGCACGGGTGCCGGCTCGGACAAGACGGTCACCGTCAACGATGCGGCCTGGACCGCCGGGGTGTTCGTCCACGTCCCCGCGGAGGTGGAGCTCGAGGCTCCGATCAGCGTCCAGGTCCACGTGACCGAGCCCGGCGCGCACCTCCCGCGGGTGCTCGCGGTGCTCGGCCATCACGCACGCGCCGCGGTGTACCTCGAACACACCTCCGAGCCGGACGTCGACGCGTTCGTCGACGAGGTCGTGGAGGTCATCGCCCAGGACGCCTCGATGCTCGACGTCGTCTCGCTCCAGCGCTGGGACGACGGCATTCAGCACCTCGCCCTGCAGAAGGTGCAGGCGCACCGTGATACGACGGTGCGGCACCTGAGCGTCACGACCGGCGGCGCCACCGTCCGGTTGCTCCCGGAGTGCGACCTGGTCGGCCCGGGTGCGGAGGTCCGGCCGTTGGGGATCTACTTCGCCGACGACGGGCAGTGGTTCGACCTCCAGCCCTACGTCCGGCACATCGCCCCGCACGCCAAGTCCGACGTGCTGTTCAAGGGCGCGCTGCAGGGCCACAGTCGCACGGTGTTCCGCGGCAACATCTACGTCCACAAGGACGCCGTCGGCACCGACACCGACGAGAACAACCGCTCGCTGATCCTCACCGAAGGGGCGCGCGCCGATGCGACCCCGTTCCTGGAGATCGAGTGCGCCGACATCACGGCGGGGCACGGATCGGCGACCGGGCAGATCGACGCCCTGCACCTGTTCTACCTGGAGTCGCGCGGGATCCCGAGGGACGAGGCGCTGCGCCTGATCGTCGCCGGGTTCTTCCGCGAGGTGCTCGGTGAGATCGACCTTCCCGGTGTCGAGGACGCCGCGGTCGCGGAGATCGAAGCCCGCGTCGAGGCGGCCGACCTCGATCAGGTCCAGGTCAACGACGCCACGCTGCAGGACCTCGGCTGATGGCACACGCCCGCCTGAGCGACCTCGAGGACGTGACCCCCTACCGGGTCGACGTCGACGGGGTCCCCGTCTGCCTCGTGAAGTTCGGTGACGACGTCCGAGCCGTCCACGACACCTGCTCGCACCAGCAGTGGTCGCTGTCGGAGGGTGGGCTGGTCTTCGGCAACGGGGTGGAGTGCTCCCTGCACGGCTCCACCTTCGACCTGGACACCGGCAAGCCATCGTCGCTGCCGGCGATGACGCCGATCCCCACCTTCGCGGTCTCGGTCGAGGGCGACGACATCCACGTGGACGTGTCGACCGCGACCAACGGCGCGCCCTTCCCCGAGCACTGATCCGACCTCGAGGCGCCGGCCCGCCGCGCCTCGCACCCGCTCCACATCACGACGAGAGAGATGACCACCCATGGCTGACCTCGAGATCCGCGACCTGAAGGTCGAAGCTGACGGCACCGAACTGCTGCACGGCGTCGACCTCGAACTGGACAAGGGCAAGACGCTCGCGCTGATGGGCCCGAACGGCTCCGGCAAGTCGACGCTCGCCTACGCGATCGCCGGCCACCCGGCGTACGACATCACGGGCGGGTCGGTGCATTGGAAGGGCACCGAACTCAACGAGCTGACGCCGGACGAGCGCGCCAAGCTGGGGGTCTTCCTGGCGATGCAGTACCCGGTCGAGGTGCCGGGTGTGTCGCTGACCAACTTCCTGCGGACCGCCGTGAACTCGGTCAACGAGGAGGACATCCCGGTCCGCGAGTTCATGACGCGCCTCCGTGAGGAGATGAGCGAACTGGGCGTCGACCAGTCGTTCCTCCAGCGCTCGATCAACGAGGGCTTCTCCGGCGGCGAGAAGAAGCGGTTCGAGATCCTCCAGGCGGCCCTGCTGCGGCCGGAGTTGGCCGTGCTCGACGAGACCGACTCCGGGTTGGACGTCGATGCGCTCAAGACGGTCGCGGAGGGTGTCAACCGCTTGTCGGGTCCGGACCTCGGTGTCCTGATCATCACCCACTACACCCGCATCCTGCGCTACATCCAGCCCGACGAGGTCCACGTGATGTTCGAGGGCCGCATCGTCGCTTCCGGTGGACCCGAGCTCGCGGACGAGCTCGAGGAGCACGGCTACGAGAACCTCAGGACGACCGCCTGAACGCGCGCGCGACGACCGCGGTGCACCGTCGCACCGACCGGAGCTGGAAGCCGGCGCTGCCGTCAGGCACGCTCATCACCCCGATCAGCTGAGGCACATCATGGCGTTCGACGTCCCCGCGCTGCGGAAGGAGTTCCCGACCCTGCAGCGCGAGATCGACGGCCACCGCCTGGTCTACCTCGATTCGGGCGCGTCGTCGCAGACCCCACGGGTCGTGCTCGACGCGATGGACCGCTACTACAGCTGGTCACGGTCCAACGTCCACCGGGGCGTCTACCAGCTCGCCGAGGAAGCCACGGACCTCTACGAGGGAGCACGCGCCAAGCTCGCGACCTTCCTCGACGCGGATCCGCGGGGCGTGGTGTTCACCAAGAACGCCACCGAGGGGTGCAACCTGGTGGCCTACTCGTGGGTGCGCCGGCAGCTCGGCCCGGGTGATGCGTTGCTGACCACGGTGATGGAGCACCACGCCAACCACGTGCCGTTCACCACCGCCGCGAACGAGCTCGGCTTCGAGGTACGCCACGTCCCGCTCACCGACGACGGGCAGTTGGATCTCGATGCCGCCCGCGAGCTGGTCGCCGACGGCAAGGTGCGGTTCCTGGCCGCGGTCCACGTCTCGAACGTGCTCGGCACGATCAACGACGTCGCGGAGCTCGCCGGGGTCGTCCGCGAGGCCAACCCGGACGCGAAGGTGCACATCGACGGCGCGCAGGCGGTGCCGCACCTGCCGGTGAGCTTCCGCGAACTGGACGTCGACTTCTACGCGATCACCGGGCACAAGATGCTGGGCCCGACCGGGATCGGTGCGCTGATCGCTCGGCCCGAACTGCTGGAGTCGATGGAACCGTTCCTGACCGGCGGTGACATGATCCGCGACGTCACCCTCGAGGGCGCGACCTGGAACGACATCCCGCACAAGTTCGAGGCTGGTACCCCGATGATCGCGGAGGCGGCGGGGCTCGGTGCGGCCGTCGACCTGCTCACCGACCTCGGGATGGACGCGGTCCGCGAGCACGAGGTCGATATGGCGGCCGGACTGCTCGACGCGGTCGGCGGCATCGACGGGGTCACGATCCACGGGCCGTCCGACCCGGCGCTGCGCGGAGCGGCCGTGTCCTTCGCGGTCGACGGCGTCCATCCCCACGACGTCGGTGCGATGCTCGGCTCGAAGGGCGTCTGCGTGCGGGTCGGCCACCACTGCACCAAGCCGCTCATGCGGTGTCTGGGCCTGACCGCGACCGCCCGTGCCAGCGCGTACGTCTACAACGATCGCGACGACCTCGAACCGCTCGTGGACGGCATCGAGGCCGCCAAGACGTTCTTCGCCCGATGAACGGGTCCGTGCGCCCGCACCCCGGAGGCCAGCTGTGAGCCTTGAGGACATGTACCAGGAGATCATCCTGGACCATTACCGCAAGCCGTTGAACCGTGCGCCGTCGCTCGAGGACGAAGCCGTCGCCGTGCACCACTCCAACCCGCTCTGCGGTGACGAGATGGACCTGCGGCTGCGCGTCGTCGACGATGCGGTCGATGCCGTGGTGTTCGACGGCGAGGGCTGTTCGATCAGCCAGGCGGCCGCGTCGGCGATGACCGATGCCGTCATCGGACGCGACCTGAAGGACGCGCTGGACCTCACCGAGGACTTCCGCCGCATGATGCACGGTGACGAACCGGCCCGTGCCGACGATCTCAAGGACGGGGTCGCCTTCCAGGGTGTCGCCAAGTTCCCCGTCCGCGTGAAGTGTGCGCTGCTCGGCTGGATGGCCCTCAAGGACGCCATCGAGACCTACGAGCGCGGCGCTTCCGCGCACACCGTGACCCACGAGGAGTAAGCCGTGAGCCAGCAGGACAACGACACCGGCACCACGCTGACCGACGAGGTCGTCCCGGAGTACGACACGCCCGACGGCAACGCGCCGACGCAGGAGGAAGCGCCTCGGCAGCGGCACCCCTTCGAGGACCTGCCGCTCGAGGAGGACGGGATGCCGTCCGGGCAGGACCTGATGAACGGTCTGCGAGCCGTCGTGGACCCGGAGATCGGCTACAACATCGTCGATCTGGGGCTGGTCTACGAGGTCACCAAGCCCGAGCGCGGGTACGCGCACGTGCTGATGACGCTGACCTCGATGGGCTGCCCCCTCACCGAGGTGATCCACCAGCAGTGCTCGGTGATCCTCGGGGCGATGCCCGGCGTGGACCGGGTCGAGGTCGAGTTCACGTTCTCGCCGCCCTGGTCGACCGACATGATCGCCGACTACGTGCGCGAGGAGCTGCGCGCGATGGGCATGAACATCTGATCGGCCTGCACCTCGGCCGTGCCCGCACCTGGCCCGTGCTGGTCGTGGCCCGTGCTGGTCGCGTCGACGCCGGTGTCATGCGGACGTCGGCACCGGGCGGTCACGCGCCGACGGGTTCGTGCCGGTCGAGCAGGCTGGCGAGGTCGTGGCGGGGCGGTAGGGCGCGCAGCCTCGCCAGGGCGCGGTTCTGCATCTGACGGATCCGCTCCCGCGTGAGGCCGAGCTCCGTGCCGATCTCCTCGAGGGTCTGCGGCTGGTGGCCTTCGAGCCCGAACCGCAGCACCAGCACCCGGCGCTCCCGGTCGTCGAGCAGGTCGATCGCCTCGTGGACCCGGCGGATGAGGTCGTCCTCGAGCACCCGATCGACCGGGAGCGGCGCGTGCTCATCGGCGATGACCTCGCCCATGGTGGTCTCACCCTCCTCGCCGACGACCCGGTCGAGGCTGGCAAGTCGTTGCATCGCGCTGGTGACCTCCCGCAGACGCTCCACGGTCAGGTCGGTGGCCGCGGCGAGGTCCGCTTCGGTCGGTTCGTGCCCATGGTCCTGGCGCAACCGCTGGTCGGCGGCGTTCACCCTCGCGGAGAGCTCCCAGACGTGGGTTGGGACCCGGATCGTCCGGGCCTTGGAGGTCACCCCGCGTTGGAGGGCCTGCCGGATCCACCAGACCGCGTAGGTCGAGAACTTGTAGCCCTTGGTCTGATCGAACCGTTCGGCTGCCCGCAGGAGCCCCAGGTTGCCTTCCTGGATCAGCTCGATGAAGTCCAGATCCCGGCCGGTGTACCGGCGTGCCTGCGGGACCACCAGGCGCAGGTTCGCCTGGATCAGCGTCTGCTTGGCGCGTTGCCCATCAGCGACGAGCCACCGGAGGCGTTCGGTCTGGCGACGTGACAGGTTGCCCTCCCGCAGGAGCTGGTCGGCGGCGAGCCCGGCCTGGTAGCGCTTGGCCAGGTCCGCTTCGCGCTCCTTGTCGAGCAGATCGAAGCGGGCCGCCTCGTTGAGGTACTGCCGGACGAGGTCGGTGGTCATCGCCACCGACGGTGCGTCCTCCGGTTCCTCGCTGGGGGGACGCGCGGACGGCGCCGTCGAGGGTTCGTCGAGCAGGTCCAACACGGTGTCCCCGATCCTCGTCCGCCGGTGTCCACCGTGCGCGTTCGCGTCGATCACGTCTCGGGCCGGATGCCCTCCCTCGTCGGGACGAACGGCACGCCTACGACGCGGGGAAGCGCTCGAACACCGCCGCCAAGCCCTGGCCACCGCCGATGCACATCGTCTCCAGGCCGTAGCGGGCCTCCCGACGGTCCAGTTCGCGCAGCAGGGTCGCCAGGATCCGGCCGCCGGTCGCGCCGATGGGATGGCCGAGCGAGATCCCGGAGCCGTTGACGTTCAACCGCTCGTGGTCAGCCTCGGCCAACCCCCAGCTGCGCGTCACCGCCAGCACCTGGGCAGCGAACGCCTCGTTGAGTTCGATGAGGTCCATCTCGTCCAGGGTCAGTCCGGCCCGATCGAGCGCCGCCGCGGCCGACGTCACCGGCCCGATCCCCATGCGGTGAGGCTCGCACCCGGAGACCGCCCAGCTCACCAGGCGCGCCAACGGTCGCACCCCCAGTGCGTCCGCCCGCTCCGGGGTGGTGACCAAGCAGACCGCCGCACCGTCGTTCTGGCCCGAGGCGTTGCCGGCGGTGACCGTGGCGTGCGGGTCGAGGTCACCCCGGATCGCCCGCAACGCGGCCAGCGTCTCCAGGCTCGTGTCCGCCCGGGGATGCTCGTCGCGTTCGATGGTGGTCGTCCCGCCTTTGACGGGGACCTCGACGGGTGCCAGTTCGTCGTCGAAGCGTCCAGCCTTCTGTGCCGCTATCGCTCGCTGGTGCGAGTGCAACGCCAGCTCATCCTGTTCCGCGCGGGAGATCCCGAACTCCCGTCGGAGGTTCTCGGCCGTCTCCAGCATGCCGCCGGGCACCGGATGGTGTCGCCCGCCAGCGGTCACCCGTGCTCTCGCGAGCCGGTCGACCAGCGGGACCTCGGAGGAGCGCACGCCCCACCGGATGCTCTGCGTGGCGAACTCGACCTGGCTCATCGACTCCGCGCCGCCCGCGAGCACGACCTCGGCGGCGCCGGTCTGGACCCGCATGGCGGCGTCCAGCACCGCCTGGAGGCCCGAGCCGCAACGGCGGTCGAGTTGGAGCCCGGGGACGGTGACGGGTAGGCCAGCATCCAAGGCGGCCACGCGGCCGAGCGCTGGCGCTTCCCCGTTGGCGTAGCCCTGTCCGAGGATGACGTCATCGACCGATCCCGGTGGGACGCCGGTCCGGGCCAGCAGGGTCGCGATCACGTGGGCGGCCAACTGCTCCACTGGCACGTCCCGGAGCGCGCCCCCGTACCGACCGACCGGGGTG
>SKNP01000115.1 GCA_007120485.1 Nitriliruptoraceae bacterium | reverse complement strand
GGGACCTTCAACGTCAACCTCAACTTGAGGTTCGCGCCGTCGCGCGACCTGGAGGCGGCGGAAGCACAGCTGCGTGCCTTCGTCGGCGACGCGGCCGAGGTCGAGATCGTCGACCGGGTCCCCGGCGCACCACCGCGGCTCGACCACCCGGTGGTGCGGCGGTTCGTCGACGCGGTGCAAGCACCCGTGGCGGGCAAGCAGGCGTGGACCGACGTCGCCCGGTTCGCGGAGCTCGACGTGCCGGCGCTCAACTACGGCCCCGGCTTGACCGCGCAAGCGCACCAGCGGGGCGAGTACGTGCCGGTGGACGCGCTGGTGGCTGCCGACGTGGCCCTGCGGCGGTTCCTGCTCGGTGATGCCCCAGCCGCGCCGGAGGCCACGTGACCGAGGTCCGCTACGTCGACCTCGAGGGGGCCGCGCCCGACGAGGCGGTGGTCGTCATCGACGTGCTGCGGGCCTTCACGTTCGAGCCGTGGTGCTTCCACCGCGGCGCCAACCGGCTGCTCGCCGTCGACACCCGGCAGGGCGCCGTCGACCTGCGCGATACCCACCTGCCGGGCGCGCTGCTGGCCGGCGAGGAGGACGGCCGGCCCATCGACGGCTTCGACCTGGGTAACTCCCCCGCCGAGGTCGCCGACCGCGACCTGAGCGGAGCCACGGTGATCCACCGCACCTCCGCAGGCACGCAGGGGCTCGCGCGCACCGCCGGTAGCGGCGTGGTGCTGGCCGCCTCGTTCGTGACCGCCGCCGCGACCGCGGCCCGGCTGCGGGCGCTCGCGCCGGTACGGGTCACGTTCGTGATCACCGGCGCCTCGCTCGGTCGCGACGGCGACGAGGACCTGGCCGCCGCGGAATTGATCGCCGCGCGGGTCCAGGGCCTCGACCCCGACCCGACCCCGTTCGTGGACCGCGTCGCCACCTCCGACGCGGGACGGCTGTTCACCCCCGAGGGGCCGGCCTGGGCGCCGGACGCCGACCTGCCTCTGGCCGTCGAGGTGGATCGTTTCGACCACACGCTGCTCGCGACCCCGGCACCCGACCTGGGCGCGATCGAGATCACGCGGGCGTGACCGACCGTCAGCCCTGGGGCTCGCGCAGCGGCGCCGGGAGGTAGCGCGCCCCGGGGCCACGGGCTGCCGCCTCGTCGCCCGGGTTGGCGATGCCGCAGTGCTGGAGTGACAGGCACCCGCAGCCGATGCACGAGTCGAGCCCGTCACGCACCGCCTCCAGGGCCTCGATCTCCGCGTCCAAGCGCTGACGCCAGGTCCGCGAGATCCGCGACCAGTCGGCCTTGGTCGGGGTGCGATCGTCGGGCAACTGCGCCAACGCGTCGCGGACCTCCTCGAGCGTCAACCCGACGTGCCGGGCCGCACGGATGAAGGCCAACCGTCGCAGCACGATCGGCGCGAACCGGCGGTGGCCGCCCGCGTTCCGCGTCGCGGCGATCAGCCCCTCCCGTTCGTAGTACCGCAGGGCGGAGGCCGCGATGCCGCTTCGCTCCGCGACTTGCCCGACGCTCAGCAACTCACCCATGTGTCGCACCTCCCTGACTCGTCTCACCCTCCGCTTCGCCTGGCTCTTTCGCGACGCGGAGGTGTCGACGCAGATCTCGTGACCGCAACCTCTTGACTTGCAGCTGACTTCAACTTCTACGTTAACTCTCGACCGACGAAGACACCAGCACCCGACCCGATCGAGGAGCGAACCCATGCCGACCGCCGTGATCACCGGAGCATCCCGAGGCCTCGGCGCCGCCGTTGCCCACGCCCTAGCCGGCCGCGGCTGGCACCTGATCGTTGACGCCCGTGACGGCGCGGCGCTACAGCGGATGGTGGACGACCTCCCGAACGGAGGGTCGATCGTGACGATCGCTGGCGACGTGGCCGACCCCGACCACCAACGAGCGATCCGGGTCGCCGTGGACGAGCGCGGCGAGCTCGACCTGCTGCTG
This sequence comes from Nitriliruptoraceae bacterium, assembly GCA_007120485.1. Taxonomy (GTDB): domain Bacteria; phylum Actinomycetota; class Nitriliruptoria; order Nitriliruptorales; family Nitriliruptoraceae; genus SKTG01. The sequence goes on along the minus strand of SKNP01000115.1, from coordinate 6,083 downwards.
AACAACGCCAGCTCCCTCGGTCCCTCCCCCCGACCAACCATCGCGGCGACCCCGGTCGCTGACGCACGACAGGTGCTGGAAGTCAACACCCTGGCTCCGCTCGCGCTGACGCAACGGCTGTTCGAACCGCTCCGCGCTACCGACGGCGTGCTGATCAACGTCACCTCCGACGTCGCGTTGGAGGCGCTCCCCGGCTGGGGCATCTACAGCGCCAGCAAGGCCGCGCTCGAGCAACTCACCGCCGTGCTGGCCGAGGAGGAGCCGCAGCTGCCGATCTACAGCTTCGACCCCGGCGACATGCAGACCGAGATGCATCAGCAGGCGTTCCCGAACGAGGACATCTCCGACCGTCCGCTGCCGGAAGAGGTCGTTCCGGCGCTGCTGCGGCTGCTCGACGAACGCCCCGCCAGCGACCGCTTCCAGGCCAGTGATCTGGCGTTGGCGGTGCCGCGATGACCACCTCGACGGCGGTCACCCCTCCCGTGACGGGTCCACCTGGCCAGCGGCCGTCATCGCTTGGTTCGCCCCCGACAACGCCCGGATCGAACGACGTCTCCCAGCCGCGGCGGCCTCGGTTCGAGCTCGACCCGGCACGATCCGCGACGGAACCGCCCGAAGCGCGCGGCCTCGAGCGTGACGAGGTGCGGCTGCTCATCGCCGCGTCCGACGGCGTCCGCCACACCCGGTTCCGGGATCTCGCCCAGCACCTCAGCGCCGGTGACCTGGTCGTCGTCAACACCTCCGCGACCCTGCCGGCCGCGATCGACGCCACGCGACCGGACGGTCAGCGCATCGCGGTCCACACCGCTGGACCCGCTCCCGACGACGCCGCGACGTGGCTCGTGGAGCTCCGCCGGCCCGACGGCCACGGACCGGTGACCGACGGCCACATCGGCGAGGCGCTCGCGCTGATCGGCGGCGGCACCCTGCGGCTCATCGCACCCCATCCGGAGCCGGACGCGGCGACCAGCGACCGGCTCTGGCGGGCCGCCGTCACCGACACGGACCTCACCAGCGACCTCGCCCGACACGGACGACCGATCAGCTACGGCTACCTCGCGGACCGCTGGCCCCTGCGCCACTACCAGCCGGTGTTCGCCCGGGAGCCGGGGAGCGCGGAGATGGCTAGCGCCGGCCGGCCGTTCACCGAGCGCCTCGTGACCGAGCTGATGGTCCACGGCGTCACGCTGGCGCCGATCGAGCTCCACGCCGGTGTGTCGTCGCTCGAAGCCGACGAGGACCCACCGCCGGAGCGGTTCCGCGTACCACCGGCGACCGCCCGGCTGGTCGAACACGCCCGACGGCACGGCGGCCGGATCGTGGCCGTCGGCACCACCGTGACTCGCGCGCTGGAGTCGGCGCTCGACCCCCACGGCACCGTCCGACCCCGACAGGGCTGGACCGATCTGGTCCTCGGTCCCGACCGGCCAGCTGAAGTCGTCACCGGGCTGGTGACGGGCTGGCATGCCCCGGACGCCTCGCACCTGAGGTTGCTCGACGCGGTCGCCGGCCGCGACCTGGTCGACCAGGCGTACGACGCGGCGCTCGCCGACGCCTACCGGTGGCACGAGTTCGGCGACACCTGCCTGCTGCTTCCCCCGATGGGAACAGGGCCTGCGGTAGCCTGAACCCATGAGCAGCGACGCCTCGATCGCCACCGAGCCCACCGTCAGCGCGTCCGCTGCGGCCGCCGCGGACGCGCCAGCCCGCGTCGACGCTGATGCGTGCGGGCCCAGCGACGCGGATGCGTGCGCGCCCAACGAACCGGTCACCGCGGTGGCGATCCCCGACGACCGGACGCTGGCGTCGATGGCCAAAGCGCTCGGCCACCCCGCGCGCGTCACGATCCTGCGGTTGCTGGCCACCCGCGAGACCTGCATCACCGGGGACGTGGTCGCGGAGCTGCCGCTGGCCCAGTCGACGGTGTCCGAGCACCTCCGGATCCTGCGCGAAGCCGGCCTCGTCCAGGTCGATCAGGACGGGACGCGTAGCGCCTACTGCATCAGCCCCACCGGCCTCGCGACCCTCAAGCGGGGCGTCGCGGCGCTGTAGGTCCGCCGCTGCCCGGTCGCCCCCGTCGGCCTGCACCCCGGCCCGGAGCCGCGGGACGGGTCCGGACGTCTCCTCGAGGAGGTCCAGCGCCGCCCGGATCGACGTCATCAGGGCATCCACGAAGCCGTGATGATCGCGCGCGATCGCGTCACGCGCGATGTCGTGACCGAACGCCACGTCGCCGTGGACCGAGCGAAGCTGCTGGCCGCGTGCACGACCTCGATCGTGGGGTCAGGAGCCGTGGGGTCAAGAGCGGACAACGTGGTGCATCCCTCGGTAGGCCGCCAGCTTCGGGCGAGGTGCCGGCCTCCCCCGCGAACGCACCGGCGCCGACCTCCGGGCGAGGTACCGGCCTCCCCACGGCCTCCGGGCGTCCCGGCGCTCGTCGTCTACGTCCGGGTGAGGGGGCTCGCCAGCGTCGATCGCCCGTGGTCGACACCCGCTTGGGCGACCACCTCGGCGGCGAACCGGTTCGCGACGTCGATCAGCGCCTCGGCGCGCTCTGGCGTCAGTTCCTTCGCGGCGACCAGCACGAGACGACCACCGTCCACCGTGACCTGATCGAGGTCCACGGTGCCATCTACCAGTGGCGTCCACGCACCGGAGTCGAGGTAGTGGGCCCGAGCGTCCGCACCGATCGCCTCGCCCCGGAAGGCGGACGCGAGCCCCTCGGGCAGGTCGTCGTCACGTCCGAGCTCGATCGTCGCACGGCTGGTGAGCCGCAGCGCCGGTACCGGTTCGGTCAGGGTGGCCGCGACCGCGCCGCGACGGACCGAGCCCTGCCGCGCCGACAGGTTCCCCGTGCCTGCGGTGATCTGGACGTCGCCGATGGCCACCGACCCCGCCGTCACGTCGGCGAGGTAGACGTTGCGGGCCTTGGACCGCGAGCGACCCGTGCCCTTCGACACCGGGATGCTGCGCGACCCGACGGCGGCACTCGAGCGCCGTGAGGACCGTCGGGCTTGCGACGACGCCTGCTCCGCGAGCTCGGGCGCGGCGTCCGCGACCACGTCCGCGAACTCCTGTGGTTGCTCGACGGCGGTCCAGCCCTGTTCGGACGCCAGCTCGTCGACCTGCCCCTCGCGCTGCCGGCGCCGCAGGACGCGACCGAGCACGATCGCCGCGATCAGGACGACGATCGCGGCTACCGCGAGCGGGTTGTCGAGCAGCGGTCCCACCGGTGCTCCTCCGTGTGACGGGTTCGAGCGCCCGAGCGTGGAAGGCCCCTGCCCTCGTCGCAACCGCCGGGACACCGTCGTCCGGCCTCGGTCAGACGTCCGTGGCGCGTTCTCCACAACCGCGGACGACCGCGGAACGGCACCGTCACACCGGCCGGGCAGACTGCAACGGAGAATCTCGAGGTAACACGAACGTTGGCGAAGGGACGTGATGTCGGGGCGCGACCGTCGCGCGGGGTGCGCAGCTTCGGACTGCGAACGCGACATCTACGCCCGGGGGTGGTGCGCCATGCACTACAAGCGATGGCTGCGGACGGGGATGCCGACCCGGGGAGCCGAGCGGGCCGAGTGCGACGTCGACGGCTGCACCCGACCTGCGAAGAGTCGGGGGTGGTGCCACGCCCACTACCAGCGGTGGCGGACCCACGGCGATGTCCTCGAGGACCGACCGCTTCGCGCCGCCGGCCCCTGCTCGGTCGACGGATGCGATCGACAGCGGTACGCGCGCGGCCTGTGCAACACCCACTACCGCCGACTGCTCAACACCGGGGATGCCCGAGCGGACGAGCCGATCCGTGTGGTCACCGGTGCGGGCTACGACGACAACGGCTACTGGGTCGTCCCGCTTGCCGAACCTGAACGATGGCTCGCGAACGGTGAGAACCGGATCCCCGAGCACCGCCTGGTGATGGCCCGTCACCTCGGCCGTGCCCTCACCACCGACGAGGTCGTCCATCACCTCAACGGTGACCGAACCGACAACCGGCTGGCGAACCTCGAGCTCTGGTCGACCTCACATCCGTCCGGTCAACGGATCGAGGACAAGGTCGACCACGCGCTCGACCTCCTCCGTCGCTACGCCCCCGAACGCCTGGATCGACGGCACCGCAGCGATCCGTCGGCAGGCCACCCACCGTGGGACGAGAACGAGCCCCGTCCTGGGCAGGACGAGGCTCGCTCGGGCCGTGGATAACCCTGTGGAAAACGTACCCCCGAAGGGATTTGAACCCTCGTTACCGCCTTGAGAGGGCGGCGTCCTAGGCCGCTAGACGACGGGGGCAGGACGCTTCACCTGGGGCGAAGCCGGCGGGAGCGTAGCGCGAGGCACGCTCCGGGGTCGAACCGCGCGTTCCGCGGTGCGACCAGCTCGGGGGGAAGGACTCGAACCCTCAATAACTGGACCAGAACCAGCCGTGTTACCGATTACACCACCCCCGAAGGTGGGTGCGGCGGGCAGGAGCGAGCGGTGCCCCTTTGGGAAGCGAGCACCGTGGCCCGACCCGGCCGCGGCGGCGAAGGGTACGGGGCCCCGACGCGGTCCGCAAAGCGGCCCTGCGAGCGACCGCGATACCGCACGCCGTGACGACGGTGTCCACGCTCCTGGCTCGACGCCTTCTCCCCCCGGGCGCAGGCCGGCGTCCCCCTCGTGGAGCGGCCTATCCCCCGCCCCGCGCCGCGCGGGCCTGCGGCGCGGCCGCGGCCAGCCGCTGCAGGGACCGTTCCCGCCCCAGCAGCTCCAGCGACTCGAACAGCGGCGGGCTCACCGAGGACCCGGTGGCGGCCACCCGGATCGGCTGCGCGACCTTGCCGAACCCGATACCCAGCTCATCCGGCAGCGCGCGCAGCGCGGCCTCGATCGCCTCGGTCGTCCAGTCGACGTCGACCAGGACCCGCTCGGCCGCTTCGATCGCCTCGTAGGACCCGGCCTTGGTGAACACCTTGGCGACGCTGTCCGGATCGAGGGTCACCTCCTGCTGCAGGAACGGCCCGGCGTAGTCGACGATCTCGTCCAGCCGCTGCATGCGCTCCTGCACCAGCGGAACCAGCCCGCGCAGCACGCGCAGCTCGTCCTCGGTTGGCGGGGAACTCAGCAGCGCGGCCTCCCCTTCCGTGCCGTCGAGGTGAGGCACCAGACGCTCGGTGAGGGTCCCGGCCGGGAGCTCGCGGATGCGCTCGCCGTTGAACGCGGTGAGCTTGTCCACGTCGAACGCCGCCGCGGAACGACCGACGGCAGCCAGGTCAAACTCGGCCACCAGTTCGTCGTCGTTCAGACGTTCACGACCGTCCTTGGGGGCCCAGCCGAGCAGCGCGAGGTAGTTGCGCAGCGTCTCCGGCAGGAACCCCTGCCGGCGGAACTCCTGGACCGACACCGAGCCGTGCCGCTTGGAGAGCTTCTTGCGGTCGGGGCCGACCACCATCGGCAGGTGAGCGAACCGGGTCACGGGTCCGAACGACGGGTCGCGGGCCGGCAACCCGACCTCCGCCAGCGCATCGTCGAGCAACCCCTCGCCCAGCAGCAGCTCGTGCAGGAGGACCTGCCGGGGGGTCACCGACAGCAGGTCCTCGCCGCGGCAGACCAGGTCGATGCCCTGCGCGAGATCGTCGACGGAGTTGGCCAGCGGGTAGGTGGCCGAACCGTCGGAGCGTTCGATCACCGGATCGGAGATGGTCGCCCAGTCGAAGCGGATCTCCCCGCGGACCAGATCGGTGACCACCACCTCGCCGTCCTCCGGGGTGCGCAGGCGCAGGCTTGCGGGGCGGCCCTCGGCGGCGGAACGCTCCAGCTCCTCCGGGGACCGCTCGAACGTCGAGGCCTTGACCACCGGCGGTCCCCCGTCACCCCCGGCACGCTGGGCCGCCCGCCACGCCTCCAGTTCCTCGCTGGTGCGGTCGTCGCGGTAGGTGTGGCCGGCCGCTTCCAACCGGCGCGCGACCGCTGCGTACAACGCCGACCGCTCCGACTGGCGGTACGGCCCGTACGCCCCGCGGGCCGTCAGCGACCCGTCGTCGTCGACCTTCGGCCCCTCGTCCCAGTCGAGCCCGATCCAGGCCAGCGCCTCCATCATCGAGCGC
>SKNP01000208.1 GCA_007120485.1 Nitriliruptoraceae bacterium | reverse complement strand
CGTTGGTGCTCATGGTCGACGGCTACGAACGGCTCACGCCGATCGACGACTGGGTCCGCGAGCGGCTGGTTCCGCGGTTGCCGGTCGATGCGCTGACGGTCCTGGCAGGTCGGACGCCACCCGCGCCCGGATGGCGCGCGGATCCGGCATGGCGTGATCTGCTCCGCGTGGAGTCGCTACGCAACCTCGACCCGGACGACGGTCGCCGCTTCCTCGCTGCCTGTGGGGTCGATCCGGAGCGACACGACCGCGTGCTCGCGCTCACGCACGGCCACCCGCTGGGCCTGTCGCTGTGCGCCGACGTCGTGGTGCGAGGGGGGGAACCCGGCGGCGATGCCCTACACCCGGACCTCGTCGGCGATCTGGTCCGCGGTTTCGTGGACGTCGTGCCCGATGAGCGTCAACGCACCGTGCTCGCGGCGTGTGCGCAGGCGCGGGTCACCACCGAGGAGCTCCTGCGTGCGGTGCTGCGGTCCGACGATGCCGGTGACGACCCGGCGGGCGAGGCCTACGAGCGGTTCGCCTGGCTCCAGGACCTGTCGTTCGTCGAGGTGGGCCCCGACGGGGTGTTCCCGCACGACCTGGCGAGGGACGTGCTCGACGCGGACCTGCGATGGCGGGATACGGCGGAGTACGCCCGCATCTTCCGTCGCGTGGCGGGGGCCATCCGGGGCCGACTCCGGGACCTGCGCGGCCGTGAGCAGCAGCGTGCCGTCTCCGACCTGAAGTTCCTGTTCCGGCACATCCCGGGGGTCCTCTCGCCCATCGACTGGGACGCGTGGGGGCAGCACTACCCGGAGCCGGCGCGGTCCGAGGACCGCGGGAGCGTCCTGGGGCTGATCGCTGCCGCTGAAGGGGAGGATGCCGCCCGCATCGCCGCCAGGTGGTGGGCTGCTCAGCCCGAGGGGTTCTGGGTCCTGCGCGATCGGTCCGACCAGGTCCGTGGCGTGGTCGGTCTGCTGGACCTGACCGCCGCCGCCGAGGACGACCGTGCCGCCGACCCTGGAGCGCAGACGGTCTGGGACCACGCCCACGCACATCGCCCACCCCGCGCCGGTGAGGTGGTGACCCAGACGCGGTTCATCGTCGACCGCGAGGCCTACCAGGGCCCGTCACCGACCCTGAACGCCGTGCCGATCGTCACGCTCCAGCGGCAGCTGGCGACCCCCAACCTCGCCTGGGACTACCTGACGATGCACGACCCCGACGGATGGGAGGCGTTCTTCGCGCTCGCGGACCTCCACCGCGCACCGGAGGCGGACTTCGAGCTGGCTGGCCGCCGGTTCGGGGTGTTCGCCCACGACTACCGGGCGCGCTCGGTCGACGATCTGATCGACCTGTGGATCGAGCGATCCCTCGCGCAGGACCCGACGCTGCAGGCCGGCCCCGGTCCTCAGGCGCAGGTGCTGTCGCAGGCGGAGTTCACCGATGCGGTCCGCCACGCGCTCCGTGAGCTGCCCCGCTCGGACCTGCTCGACCGGAACCCGTTGCTGGGGACCCGCCTGCTCCACGATGAGGCCGGCGATGAGCCACCGGATGCCGGGACGCTGCGGGCCCTGCTCCACGCCGCCATCGACACACTGCGGCAGCACCCCCGAGACGACAAGCTGCTCCGGGCCGTCGAGCGGACCTACGTCGATCCCGCACCGACGCAGGAGGCGGCCGCAGCACGGCTCGGCCTGCCCTTCAGCACCTACCGCCGTCACCTGACCCGAGGCATCGAACGCATCGTCGACTGGCTGTGGGACCGAGAGGTCTACGGCGCTTGCCGCCCGGAAGGGAGCCAGGTGAGCAGGACCGAGCAGTGATCGGTCTGGAAGGTGAGCAGTTCCCAGGAGCAGCCTCCTCCGCAGCGGCGAGGAGGCAGCGATGGACGGGGCCGGGGACGCCCGCGTCGTGGTGGTCGGCGGCGGGATCGCGGGGCTGCTGGCCGCGCGTGTGTTGGCGGAGCACCACCTCGACGTCCGGGTGCTCGACCGTGACCAGGTGGGGGGCGAGGATCCCAGCACACCTCGCCGCGGGGTGCCACAGGGACGGCACATCCACGCGTTGCTGCCTCGAGGACGGTGGATCCTGGAGGAGCTCTTCCCCGGCCTGACCGGGCAACTCGTCGATGCGGGGGCACCGTTCGGCGACCTGCTGGCCGATGCTCGCCTGCACCTCAGCGGTCACCGGTTCGCCCGGGCGGACGCGGACCTGGTGACGGTGAGCGTGAGCCGTCCGTACCTGGAGGCCTGCATCCGTGAACGGGTGGCCGGGCTCGCCAACGTCACCGTCGGCCCGCCCACCGACGTGCTCGGCCTGGTGACGGCACCGGACGGCACGCGCGTCCGAGGGGTGCGGGTCCTTCGGCGCGCCGACGGCAGCGCGGAGGAGGTGCTGGACGCCACGCTGGTGATCGATGCGATGGGCCGGGGTTCGCGGACCCCGGCCTGGTTGCGTGAACTGGGCTACGCACCGCCGACCTCGGACCGCATCGTCGCCGACCTCGGGTACGCGACCCGTCACTACCGGCTCGATCCGGACGTGCTCGGCGGTGACTGGGGCACCCTCCAGGGTCCGACGCCGACCTGCCCGCGAGGTGGTGCGCTCGCCCGGATCGAGGGCGACCGGTGGACCGTGACGCTGTTCGGGTTGCTCGGCGACCATCCGCCGACGGACCCCGCCGGGTTCGAGGCTTTCGCCGACTCCCTCGCGTTCCCCGACCTGGCCACGGCGATCCGGTCCGGGACGTCGCTCGACCACCCGGTCGCGTACCGCTTCCCCGCGAGCGTGCGGCGACGCTACGAACGGCTCGGCCGCGTCCCCGGCGGCCTCCTGCCCATCGGGGACGCGGTGTGCAGCCTCAACCCCATCTACGGACAGGGGATGACGGTCGCGGCGCTCCAAGCGCTGGCGCTGCGCGAGCAGGTCCGGCGGGACGGGACGGTCGAGCCACGCCGATGGTTCCGCCGGATCGCGCGGATCGTCGACGCACCTTGGGACATGGTCGTCGGCGGTGACCTCGCGCATCCGGAGGTCGACGGACCTCGGACGGCGAAGGTGCGCCTGCTCGGGGCCTACATCGCCCGACTGCACGCTGCGGCCGCTCAGGAACCCCGATGTGCCGTCGCGTTCGCGCGGGTCATGGCGATGGTGGACCCACCGACGTCGCTGCTGCGCCCGGGGACCGTGACACGCGTGCTCCGTGGCGGTGGGCGGAAGGCGCCACGCGAGGTCGGTACCCACCGTCCGGGAGGGACCGATGCGAGCCGTCCCCGTCGCGACCAGACCCCGCCCCGTGCCGACCTGGGTGCGCCCCGCACTGAACCGAGCGAGGAGGTCCGATGATGCCGGACGTTCGCATGCTGATCGCCGCGCTGCTGGTCCCCGTCCTGACGCTGATGACGACCGTGACGGTGGTGTGGCTGCTCCTCCGGTCAACGTCTTGGAGGCCTGAACCGGACCGGAGGACCTGATGCGTATCCACGTGAACGACGCCGAACTTTGGTTCGACGTCGCCGGACCGCTACTGGCCGCACGTGGAACGGTTCATCCGGACCCACGGGACGGACCACGCGCGCCAGGTCCGTCCCCTCGGACCGGTGGCGTAGCCAGACCCGGGTCCACGAGGTGGTCGGAGGGATCCGGCCACCGGCATCGTTGCGGTGTCGGACCGCGCTGCGCGACGGAGGGACCTCGTCGGGTCGGGTCGTCGAGCCGTCCCGCCGGTAGCTCATGCCTCCCGCGAGGGGTGGCGGACGGCATGCCCACCGCGACTGGCACTTCCTCCCTGCGGCTGGCGACCGTTTCGGCGGAACCTGCCAGGGTGGGGGTGGTCGCGACGTGGCACGCTGGGCGGACGCGAGCCGAGGACGCCACCGATGACGACCCGTCCGGACCATCGGGCAGCCGAGGGCGCGGATACCGCGCCGGCGATCGTGCGTGAACTGGTCGATGAGGGGTCCGCGCAGGGGTGGAACGACCCGCTCGACGTCGGCGACCCGATGGGCTTCGTCGACAGCAAGCCGTACCCGGAGCGGCTCGCCGCGGCCCGGGACCGTTCGCCGGGTGACGAGTCGGTGTGGACCGGCAGCGCGCGCGTCGGCGGGATCGCGTGCGCGGTCATCGCCAGCGATTTCGACTTCCTTGCCGGCACGATGGGCATCGCGGCGGGGATCCGCATCGGTCGCGCGTTCGATCGTGCGATCGAGGAACGCCTGCCGGTCATCGGGTTGCCGCGGTCCGGGGGGACCCGGATGCAGGAGGGCACGCCCGCCTTCGTGCAGATGGCCAACGTCGCGGCGGCGGTGAGCCGCCTGCGGGACGCCCGCCTGCCGTACCTGGTGTACCTGCGAGGTCCGACCACCGGCGGCGTCCTCGGGACGTGGGGGTCGCTGGGGCACCTCACCTTCGCCGAGCCCGAGGCGCTGATCGGCCTGACCGGCCCGAGGGTGATCGAGTCGATGACCGGTGAGCCCTTCCCCGAGGGCGTGCAGACCGCGGAGAACCTGCATCGTCGCGGCATCGTCGACGACGTCGTCCCTCGAGACGAGCTACGTCACCGACTGGCCACGGCGTTGGCGGTGCTCGCACCGCCGGTCCCCGTCCCACCTCATGCGGAGATCCTGCACCTGCCGGAGGATCGCGAGGTCGACCCCTGGGAAGCGGTCTCACGATCGCGGCGCACCGATCGCCCCGGGATCCGGGAGCTGTTCGCTGCCACGATCTCCGAGGTCACCCGGCTCTCGGGCGACGGGGTCGGGGGTCGCGACGATGGCTGCCTGGCGGTCGTCGCCCGGGTCCAGGGGATCCCGGCGGTCATCGTCGGCGCCGACCGCCGTCCGGGGGAGCGGGGCGCGAGCCTGACCAGCGCCGGCTACCGGACCGTGCGACGGGCGATGGCCCTCGCCGACGACCTCGGCCTGCCGTTCGTGTCGGTCATCGATACCGCGGGGGCGGACATCTCGGTCCGCAGCGAGGAGGAAGGGCTGGCCGCCGAGGTGGCACGTTGCCTGGCGACCCTGGCGGGGCTGCGCGTGCCCACCCTGTCCCTGCTGTTCGGGGAGGGCACGGGCGGCGGTGCGGTAGCGCTGCTCCCCGCCGACCGGGTCGTGGCCTGTGAGCACGCGTGGCTATCGCCCATCGCGCCCGAAGGCGCCTCCGAGATCCTGCACCGCACGACCGAACGCGCCGAGGAGCTCGCAGGGGCGCAGGCCATCGCGTCCACGGATCTGCGGCGGCTGGGGATCGTCGATGCGGTGGTGCCCGATCGGCCCGAGCCGGGCGAGGAGGGCCAGGCGTTCGCCGAACGGGTGGCCGCCACGGCGGTCACGCTGCTGCGCGACATCCTGGCCCAGGACCCATCCCAACGCATCGCGGCGCGCTCGACCCGGTGGCAGCAGGTCGCCGAGCGCTTCCTCCCCGAGCACCAGCGCCTGACCGGGTAGCGGCCGGGCACGGCTCTCGACCACGACGACCTGGGACGGCGACGCCGACCCAGGGCTGCGGGTGGCCTCGACGATCCGGCCGAGCAAGCGTCGCACGTCGTGGTCGTCCCGGTCGTGGACGACGTTGACGAGCAGGTTGGTGTCGAACCCAGGGGGCACCGCTTCGGATGCGTCACCGGCGACCCCGGTGACCTGCGGGTGGTCGGGCATGCGGTCGACGACCTCGGGGAGCTCGAGGACGACGCCTTCGAGGTGCGGATGATGCGCGACGAGTGTGGCGAGCAGTGTGCCGTCGCCGCCGCCGATGTCGCAGACCCGTCGCCGTTCGGGCCAGTCGAAGCCGCGCGCCAGCAGCAGGCCGTGCTTGCGGGCCCCGCCTGCCATCGCCGCGTCGAACTCCAGGTGGGCGTCGGGATGGGTCGCCATCCAGGCGAAGAACAGCTCCTGGTTGGCGGTACGGAAGGCATCACCGATCGCCCCGAGAGCTGCCGGACGCTCCCCCGCCTCGTGGGTCACGGATCCGGGATGGCCGATGTGCGGATCTGCCATCCCGGACCCGTGGTCGGCCCCCGGGCGACGTCCTGCCCGAGCCCACCGACGACCGATCAGTCGTTCGAGGGTGGCGGACCAGCGGGAAGCGCGCCGGCCTGAGCCAGGGCGGCCTCGAACGCGGCACAGTCCGCGTACGGGGTGAGCGGGGCGACCGGGGCGACGGCGTGGCCGGCGTTCTGCAGCCCAGCACCTCCCGGGCCCTCGTGCACGTTCTCGTGGTGCCCTTGGAGTGGGGTGACGGGCAGATCGATGCACCGTCGGATCGCGGTGACGTAGAGGCCGTCCCACGGGACCCCGTCCTCTGCTGTCGTGAGCATCTCGAGGGTCGGTCGCTGGATCAACATGTGACCGTGCAGGGGCGTGTCGTCGTCCGCTGCGGCGGGGAGGGCGAGCACACTCAGTGCCAGCAGCGCGGCGGCGACCAGCGTCATCGTTCGTCGGATCATGGTGAGCTCCTGGTTCGTCGGTGGTCGGTGAGGTCCCGGCGTGTCGCTGCCGAGCCCCGACCTCCACCGTCCGGACCTGCACGCCCCGAGCCAGGGGGCTGTCACCCGGAAGGAGCTCGTGCCGACCGAACCACCTCGGTCGGGTCCGCCCCCTCGCTGCGGCCAGCCGGAGGGAGCGAAGCTCACGTGGGAGGGCGCGCCGTCCTCCTCACCGCGCAGCTGCCCCGTCGATCGTCTCGGGGTGGCAAGATGGGCCATCATGGGAGCCTCGGACCCGGACCGATCCCGCCGCGGCGGCAACGACGCACACACGATCGACGCCGACCCGGCGAGCCGGGTGCGGTCGTCGCGTCTGGTGGATGCCGTCGCCGTCGCGGGCACGGTCCTGGTCGCGGTGTCCTTCGGCTGGATGTGGTCCCGCGGTCGGCCGATCGAGGCGTTCTTCGCCGGATGGATGCTGCACAACGGTCTGCCCGGTGTGCTCCTGGTGTGGCTCGGCCGCCTGATCCTCCTGCGCCGTCCCGGCCACGGCGGTGGCCGCATCCTCATGATCGCCGGTGCGGTCGCTGCGGTCCACGTGCTGCTGGCTGCGACCGTCGACGCCGCTGGTGTCGCGGTCGGACTCGACCCGGTCGTCGGCGCGTCGTTCCGCCCGACCGACCACGCCCTCGGGCTCACCGTCCCGTTGTGGGTGATGACGTGGCTGTGGCTGGGCGTGGCCGTCCCCTTGGTCGTCTGGCTCCCTGCGACGTTCCCGGACGGCTCCCTGCCAGGGCGCGGCTGGCGGTGGATGATCGCCACCGTGGTGTCCGGGACCGCCTTGCTGGTCGCGGCCCACGCGATCATGGCGTGGCCGGGACGGGACACCCCGCTCACGGCCAACACGACCCCGCTGGACGAAGGGGGCAGCGTGGCCGTGCTGGCGGCGGTTGGGGGCGGGCTCATCGTGGTCACGGTCGTGGGTGCGCTCGCGGCCCTGGTCGTCCGCTGGCGCCGGACGCCCGTCGCTTCCCGGGGTCCGTTCCGTGCCGTCGGGACGGCCGCGGCGACGGCCGCGGTCCTCGGCACGGTGACCTGGCCCTGGCAGCACGTGTGGATCCCGACCGTGTTCGTCCTCCTGCTCGGGCTGCTCGTGACCTACGTGGTGGCCGTTGCGCGGTTCCGCCTGCACGACCTGGAACCGATGCTGGGTCGTGCAGCCGTCGCCAGCCTGCTCGTGGCGGCGATCACCCTCCTCTACCTCGGCATCGTCGTCGGGGTGGGAGCAGCGATCGGTGCCCGGGGGGAGTCACCGCTCCTCCCCCTCATCGCGGTGGCGGTCGTCGCGGTGCTGTTCGAGCCCGCCCGGCGGCGGAGCCGCGACCTCGTCGACCGGCTGCTGTACGGCGACGTCACCGATCGGCACCGTGCGCTGGAACGCTTCTCAGCCGGTCAGACCGACGCGGATGAGGACGCGCTGTCGGAGGTCGCCGACGTGCTGCGCCGGGCGACCGGCGCCGATCGGGTCGAGGTATGGGTGACCCGGGACGCGACGCCGCGGTTGGCGGCGACCAGCGGACGTGACGGGGTCGGGACCTCGGTGTTGGAGCGGTCGGTCGTGCACCTCGGGGAGCCGCTCGGTGAGATCCGCCT
>SKNP01000498.1 GCA_007120485.1 Nitriliruptoraceae bacterium | reverse complement strand
CCGGTCTCGGTCGAGTGCTGGCCGGGCGCGACCACCGCCGAGTCGACCGAGAGCATCTCCGCGACCTCGTTGGCGAGTCCGGCCGCGCCGTGGCCGACCTCCTCGGAGATCGTGACGAGCAGGTCCGCGCCGACCTGCGGGGTGATCCCGGCGTCCTTGACCGCCTTGAACGCGGCGAGGACGGCGGCCACCCCCGCCTTGTCGTCGAGGTGGCGCGAGGTGACGAACCCCGACCGGGTGATCACCGGGAACGCGATCTGCGCGACGAAGTCACCGACCTGGATCCCCAGGTCACGCAGGTCCTGCGCGCAGTGGACGCGCTCGTCGACCCGGACCTCCACGTCCTCCCAGGAGATCGGGTGGTCGTCGATCGCGTCACCGAACGCGTGCCCGGAGGCCTTGGTCGGCAGGATCGTGCCGGTGTAGGTCTGCTCCGGATCATCGTTGAAGATGCTGACGCGGGTGCCTTCGGAGAACCGGGAGCTGTGCGTCCCGATGGGCACGACCTCCAGGCGGCCGTTGTCTTTCAGCGACCGGACCATGCAGCCGATCGTGTCGGTGTGGACGACCACCGCTCGGTTGCGGGCGGAGCCGCCGTCCGCGTCGGTCTGCCCGTCGAGGGTGGCGATCATCGCGCCACGGCGGCTGAGCTCGAACGGCAGCCCGATCTCCTCGAGCCGTTCACCGACATGCTGCATGATCACGTCGGTCCGGCCGCTGGGACTGGGGATCCGCAGCAGTTCGAGGAGCACGGACTGCATCCAGGCCGTGTCGATGGGCAGGTCGGTGATATCGCGTCGGTAGTTCATGCGGGCGAACGCTACCGCGCGCACCCGCCGCAGGGGCAGCACACGGCGGTGGCGGCGCCGTCAGGCGCCGCCACCGCTCTCGTGCTGGGGGCTCGGTCAGACGATCACGGCCGAGCGCAGCTTGAAGACCACCAGGCCGAGCAGGAGCAGGGTCCCACCGACGACCACCGCGAAGAGGCTCAGGGCGTAGGCCATGATGCCCATGTTGAGCACCGTGGTCAGGCTCGTCGCGTCGATCCAGCTCAGACGGTCCATGTTCTCGACCATCACCGGTTCGCCGTCCTCGCCGATGACGGCCTCGCCGGTGACCTCGTCGACCTGGGGGACCATGCGCTCCATCTCGGCGTAGCGCAGGCCCTCGGTGCGGTCGAGCTGGTGCTGGGTGATGATGTCGGACTGCGCCCACATCGTCATCGGGCCGCGGACCGGTGCCTCGGCGATGGCCGCGTCACCGGGGGTGCTGATGTTCTCGACGGCCGCCTGCTGGTAGGTGAACACCGCGCCGCCGATCCCACCGAGCACCGATCCGGCACCGACGATGATCGCGATCAGCGCCACGATCGTGAACAGCTTGGTCGAACGGCCCACCTGCTCGATCGCGGGCGCCTCGAGCGCGCCGCCGGTGATGGTGGTGTCTGGGGTCTCGGTGGTCGACATGGTGTCCCTCCTGGGGGTTGCCGGCCTCCGCCGGCTGCTCTCTCGGCGCCCTCGCGCCGTTGGAGGGACTATCTCCCATCGCAGGCTCCGCCGGACCTGCCCAACGCCCCGTCGTTGGTCGCCGGAGGACCCTTGTTCGATGGGACCATCGGCGAGCGCAGGGACCTTCGGCGGCGCTCCCCCGGCCGGGGATCCGCACGATGGGCTCCCGCGGACGGCTCAGCCGGGCCGCACCGACCCGGCGCCGTACCCGCCGACGACCGTCCGGCCCACCTGCTCGGCGGTCATGCGCGTCACCTCGCCGCCCGTCAACGCCGCGAGCCGCTCGGCGAAGGCCACCAGCCCGGGCGCGTCCTCCAGCAGGAACACGTCCAGTTCGATGCCGGCGCGAGCCAACCGCATCCCTTCGCGCAGCGTCGCCTCGAGCGTCTCCGGCACCGGCGGCCAGTTGAACATGCTCCGGCCGTCGACCAGGTGGGCGGTCGGTTCCCCGTCGGTGACCATCACGACCCGCTTGACCGGCCGCGGATCATCGGCCAGGACCCGTCGGGCGAGCAGGAAGGCGTGGTGCATGTTGGTGCCGTAGACCCGCTCGAACCCGGCTGCAGCGAGGTCCGCCGGCTGCATGCGCCGGGCGTAGTCGCTGAAACCGATCAGGTGGAGCGAGTCCTGCCGGTGCTTGCCCTCGATCAGGGCGTGGAGCGCCAACGCCATGCGCTTGGCCGGTACGAAGTGCCCCTGCAGCGGCATGGAGAACGACAGGTCGAGCAGCAGGGCCGTGGCGGTCCTCGGCCGCACCTCCTGTTCGACGACCTCCAGGTCGTCCGGGTGGAGCTGCACCCCACCCGGGCCCGGGGCCAGCCCGGTGCCCGTCCGCCGCATCACGGCGTTGCGGACCGTCGCGGACGTCGCGAGCGGCTCGCGATCACCGAACCGCCAGGGCCGGGTCTGGCCGGTCGGCTCCGGATCGGCGCCGGACTGCCGCGTCGCCGGTTCGCGCCGCACCCGTGCCATCAGGCGTGCCAGCGCCTGCTCCCCCAGCAGCCGGGCGCCCCGCGGCGTCAGCTCCAGTTCGCCGCCGCGGACCCGCATGGCACCGGAGCGCTCGAGCTCGTGCTCGATGCCCCGCAGCTCCCGGAGATCGTCGGCCGCGGCGTCACCGAGGTGGCGACGCAGCGCCTCCACGTCCACGTCATCGAGCGTGGCGCCCTGGTAGTCGCCGGCCAGCTGCTGCTCCAGGTCGTCCAACTCCGCCGCCCGCGCGTAGGCATCGACGGCCCGGCTGATCGGACCGCCGGCTCCGCCGTCCTGCGGCGCGTCGGGGGCGCCGTCGCCGTCCCCGCGGTCCCCGTCGTCGTCCCCGGTCGCCGACCCATCGCCGGGCACCGGCACCCCGTCCGGGAAGGCCGCCGCGGCGTTGCGGCCGAGCTGATCGAGCTGGAACGACAGCTCGACGTCGTCGAAGACCTGGTCGGTCAGCGAGCGCAGCTGCGCCCGTTGCTCGGGATCCAACGATCGGAGGAACCGCTGCGCCATCTGCGCCCGCGCCGCGAGCAGCGCCAACAGCTCGTCGAGGTCGGCCGGATCGCCCGGCAGCAGGTCCCCGTGGCGCTGCTTGAAGGCCGCGAAGTCGGCCGGTTCGTCGGCCGGCGGCTGCCCACCGTTGGCGGCTCGTGCCTCGAGCAGCTGGTTGAGCTCCGCCAGCATCGCGGTGATCGCCGCGACGTCCTCGTCGCTGACCGCCTCCAGCGCGCCGGTCAACGACCGCAGGTGCGCATCGAGCAGGTCCTTGCGCAGCTGATCGGTGAGATCGGCGAAGGCCTGGGCCGCCTCCGGAGAGGTGAAGTCGTAGGACGACAACGCCTGCATCCGCCCCGCCGGGTCGGGTGGCAGGGCGTCCAGGGTGAGCTCGTCGAACCGTGCCTCGTCGTCCTCGCGTGCCGCCAGCGCCTCGCGCTCGGTCGCGACGATGTCGCCCAGCCGCTCCGCGAGGTCGGCGAGCGGACCGTCGACGTCAAGCTCCTCCTGCAACCGGCGCCGCTGCTGTGCGACGGCCCGTCGGAGTTCCTCCGTCCCGTGCCGGCCCGGCAGCCCACGTCGCCGCAGGTCCTCCAGAGCCTGCCGTCCGCCGGAGCCCATCAGCAGGTCGTCGCCGAGCCGGTCGAGCAGGTCGCCCACGTCCGCACGTTCGCGCAACGGATCCTGGCGCCCGTCCCACGGCCCGTAGCGCCACCGCACGTCAGCCTCCGTACCGCAACGTGCCGACGTGATCGACCGCGTCGCGGTTGAGTCGCCGGCCGAGGTGCAGCCCCTCGAGGACGAACTCCACCGCGGACGCAGCCACCTCGGGATCGTCCGCCCGGTCCGCCTCACCCAGCCGCTCCAGCCACCGCGCCAGCCCGTCGATCGTCCCGCCGAACGCCGCCAGCACGTCCGCACCCGGCACCAGGTCACCGGTGACGACGGTCAGGTCACCCTCATCGAACCGGGCTAGCAGTCGATCGAGATCCTCGCCGGCGAGATGGCGGCGCCACACGGCCAGCAGCGCCCAGCTCAGCGCCTGCTCGACGATCTCGAGCTCGCGACCCTCCTCCAGCAGATCGAACTCGACGCGGCCCAGCGCCGCCGGCGGCACCGCCTGCAGATCGACGATCCGGGGGACCGCCAGATCCCCACCGGTCCGAGCCGCCCGTCGTACCGCGGCGGCGACCAGGGTCTCGTGGGCACCGATCGTGAACCGAACGGAGACACCGGAACGCTGGTTGATCTCGGGAGAGTCACGCAGCAGCCGCGTGCACTCGGCGAGCACCTCGTCGAGGAACCGCGGGACGTGCACGGTGATGCCCGGCGGCGGCGGTGCCGCTTCCGCGTGGACGATCGCCACCTCGTCGTCGACCGACCGTGGGTAGTGGGTCCGCACCTGCGCGCCGAACCGGTCCTTCAACGGCGAGATGATGCGGCCCCGGTTGGTGTAGTCGTCCGGGTTGGCCGTCGCGACCAGCAGCACGTCCAGCGGCAGCCGCAACGAGTAGCCGCGCACCTGCACGTCGCGTTCCTCGAGCACGTTCAGCAGCGCCACCTGGATCCGTTCGGGCAGGTCCGGCAGCTCGTTGATCGCCACGATCCCCCGGTGGTGGCGCGGGACCAGCCCCCAGTGGATCGTCTCCTCGTCGCCGAGCGTGCGGCCCTCGGCGACCTTGATCGGATCGACGTCACCGATCAGGTCGGCGACGGCGATGTCGGGGGTCGCGAGCTTCTCCGCGAACCGGCGCTCGCGATCGATCCACGCCACCGGCAGCCCGTCCCCGAGGTCGGCGGCCTTGCGGCGACACGCGGCACAGGTCGGGTGGTACGGCGAGCAGTTGATCTCACATCCGGCCACGATCGGCGTCGAGGGATCCAACAACTCGACCAACCCGCGCACCAGCCGCGTCTTGGCCTGCCCCCGCTCCCCCAGCAGGATCAGGTCCTGGCCGGCGAGCAACGCCCGCTCGAGCTCCGGCAGCACGTGGTCCTCGTAGCCGACGACACCGGTGGAGAGCGACTCGCCGGCCCGCAGGCGTGCGATGAGGTTGGCGCGGACCTCCTCCTTGACCGAGCGGTCCGGGAACCCGGCCGCGCGCAGCTCGGCCAAGGTCGAGGGAGCGGTCGATGGTGCAGCCACCCGGAAGCTCCTCGTCGGGGCCACATGGAGCGTACGGGGCCGTCGGCGACGCGTACGGGGTGTGTGCGCCGGGCCGGTCGATCGAGCCCCGACCGGTACCGTCGCGCTCCGAGCGACGCCGACCGGTGCACACCGCACACACCGCCCGGTGACGCGTCCGACCCCCGACGTGCCCCCGCCTCATGGCCCCGACGTGCACGTCCCCCGTGCGAGCGATCCCCACCGCGTGGGACGCCACCACCTCGACGACGAGTAGCCCACCGTGGACGACGCCGACCCGCGTGCCAGCACCGACACCCCGGCCTGCTACCTCCACCCCAACCGGCAGGCGTTGCTGCGCTGCACCCGGTGCGAGCGCCCTATCTGCGGTGACGACGCCATCGAGGCACCGGTCGGCTACCAGTGCCCGCGCTGCGCCGAGGGCGGCCAGCCGGTCCGGCGGATGGTCGACACGGTCCGGCACGCGCCGCTGACCCGTGGGCTGGTCTACACCATCGGGGCGCTGTTCCTGCTCGGGTTCGTCTCCCCGGTCGACCTCATCAACCGGTTCGGCCTGCGCCCCCTGATCCTCAGCCCGGAGGCGGCCGCGACCGCTCCCTGGGCGACCGAACTGTCGGGCATGATCGGGGAACCCTGGGTGATCGTCACCAGCGCGTTCCTCCACGCCAACCTGATGCACGTCGGCTTCAACGGGCTGCTGCTGTGGCAGCTCGGCCACCTGCTCGAACCGGTCCTGGGGCGTGCCCGCTACCTCGCGTTGTACGCGGCCGGACTGGCCGGCGGTTCGCTGGGCGTCGTGCTGCTGTCGTGGCTGGCCGGGGTGACCGGATGGGCCGGGACCGGCGTGGGCGCCATGCTCGGCGGTGACCCGCGCCAGGTGACGATCGGTGCCTCGGGCGCGGTCTTCGGCCTGATGGGGGCGGCCATGGTCGGCATGCGCAACCGCGGGGTCGACCCGTGGCGCAGCGGCATCGGTGGGCTGGTGATCCTCAACCTGATCCTGACGTTCGTGGTGCCGAACATCTCCGTCGGCGGCCATCTCGGCGGGCTGCTCGGTGGGGCGCTGGCCGCCAAGCTGCTGTTCGTCGAGCGGGCGAAGGCGCCCGCCGCGACGCGCCGGACGTGGCTGGTCGTCGCCGGGATGGTGGCGCTCACCCTCGCGCTGGCGCAGCCGCTCCCGGAGCTGTCGGTCGGCTGGCTGGGCTGACCGACGAGCAGGTGCGTGCTCCGGCCCATACGGACGGACGCACGCTCAGGTGTCGCCGCCGGGCCACCGCGGACGGACCCACGCTCAGATGTCACCGCCGGGTCAACGGGACGGACGCACGCTCAGGTGTCGCCGACGAGCGAACGGGACGGACGCACGCTCAGGTGTCGTCGCCGGGCCCACGCGGGGTGGTGCCACCCAGGGCGTCCCGCGTCTTACCACCGTCGGCCCGGTGATCTGCGGCCACCGCGCCCGGCTGCCACCCACGTGGCAGCGCCCGGGTCGACGGGAACAGCAGATCGACGTAGCGCTCCGCGGTCGGCTGTGGCTCGTGGTTGGCCAACCCGGGCCGCTCGTTGGCCTCGATCACGACGTAGGCCGGCTCGGTGACGTCCGGGACCAACAGATCCACCCCGACCACCGGGATGTCCAGCACCTCGCTGGCACGGATGGCCGCGTCGGCGAGCGTGGGATGCAACTGCTCGGTGACGTCGTGGATCGTCCCGCCGGTGTGCAGGTTGGCCGTGCGTCGGACGGTCAGGTCCACCCCAGCGTCCAGCACGTCCTCGAGGTCGTAGCCGTGGTCGGCGACCGTCTTGGCCGTCGCCTCGTCCATCGGGATCGTCGACTCCCCGCCGGTGGCCGCCGACCGACGTCGCGACGTGGACGCGATCAGCTCGCGGATCGTGTGCTCGCCGGTTCCGGTCACCGTCGCCGGCAGCCGGACCGCTGCGGCCACCACCTTGTGGTCGATCACCACGATCCGCAGGTCGACCCCGCGCACCAGCTCCTCGATGAGGACGTGGTCGCTGTACCGCTCCGCCAGCGCGACGGCGTCGGTCAGCTCCCCCTCCGTGCGCACCCCGACGGAGATGCCCTGGCCCTGCTCCCCTCGCGCCGGTTTGACCACCACCTCGCCGTGCGTCTCCAGGAACGCCCGGTCGTCCGCGTCGTGGGTGGCGACCCGGCCGCCCGGCACCGACAGCCCGGCGTCAGCCAGCAGCCGCCGGGTCAGCCGCTTGTCGTCGCACTTGGCCATCGCGACCGCGTTGGTCAGTTCGCTCAGCGACTCGCGTGCCTGCACCGTCCGGCCGCCGTGGGTGAGCTCCATCAGCCCGGCTTCCGCATCGACGATGCGGACCGTCACCCCGCGCCGCAGCGCCTCGTCGGCGACCAGCCGTGCGTACGGGTTGAGGTCGTCCAATCCCTCGGCCGGCTGCGCGGAGAAGTAGCGCTCGTTGATGGGGTTCTTGCGCTTGACGCAGAACACCGGCACCCGCTCGAACCCCAGCTGCTCGTACAGCCCGATCGCCGGGTCGTTGTCGTGCACCACCGACAGGTCGAGGTAGGCACGGCCGCGCGCCTGGAACCGCTCCGCCAGCGACCGGACCAACGCCCGTCCGACCCCCGGCCGCGGCGTCTGCGGATCGACCGCCAGGCACCACAGGCTGGTGCCACCCTCCGGATCGTTGAACGCCTCCTCGTGGTCGACCCCGGTCACGGTGCCGATCACCTCGCCGGTCTCCTCGTCCTCCGCGACCAGGTACAGGAACATCGAGGTGCGCTGGTTGGCCCAGATCGTCTCGGTCGGCGCCGTCACCATCCCGGCCCCGGCGTAGATGCGGTTGATCGCCTCCGCGTCCGCCTGATCGCGCAACGCCCGGACGATCAACCCCTTGACCGGCGTGCCCGGCCGGTGCTGGTGCAGCCACAACCGGTAGGT
>SKNP01000258.1 GCA_007120485.1 Nitriliruptoraceae bacterium | reverse complement strand
TCGACTACGACGCCGCCCAAGGCCTCTACGTCCTCGGTGACGCGACGTACAACCACGGATTCCGCTACTTCAACTGGTTGATCGACGTCCCCCTGCTGCTCACGCAGAGCCTGTTCGTCCTCAACATCGCGAAGCCGGACGTCCTGGGCTACCGCCTCAAGCTCGGCGCTGCTGGCGCCCTGATGGTCATCCTGGGCTACGTCGGCCAGTTCTACGAGGTCGCCGACCCGTTCGGTGCGCTGATCTGGTGGGGTGTCGCGGCGACGATCCCCTACATCTACTTCTTCGGCCTCTTCTGGAGGCTGACGGGTGAGTCGCTCGACTACCTCCCTGGCGAGGCGAAGTCGACGATGCGCACCATCCGCTACCTCTTCGCCTTCTCCTGGAACCTCTACATCGTCGCCTACATCGTCCCGATGCTCGGTGGCTTCGGGCAGACCGCCGAGGCTGCAGTGACACGCACCTACCTGTTCACGGTCGCCGACGTGCTCTCGAAGATCGTCTACGGGATCCTGCTGGGCAAGGTGGCGACAGCCCGATCCGTCGCCGAGGGCTTCGAGGTGGACGGCTACGAGCACCTCGCCGAGGAGCCGGCCAAAGCAGGCTGATCCGCACCGACGCTGGAACGGCAGCGACCGGGGCCCGACGACCGAGCGGTCGCGGGCCCCGGTCGTCGCCGGGACGCGACGTACCTCTGTGTGTGTCCAGTGGATGTGTGGAGCGTTGGGGGTGCTGTGGCCCTGGATCGCTCCACGGACCGTGGTGTCGTCGTGCGTCCGTGAGGATGTGTGGAGCGTCAGGGGTGCTGTGGCCCTGGATCGCTCCACGGATCCCGCCGACCGCTGGCACGGTGGACCGCTGGCACGGTGGACCGCTGGCACGGTGGACCGGCCGAACGGCCCTGCCGAGCCCCCGAGACGTGACGGGGCCGGCGGCGTACCCTGACCGGGATGCGTTACACCCTCGCACACGGCACCGCCAACGACTTCGTGGTGTTCGCCGACCTCGACGACGCCGTCGAGTTGACGGCCGGGCTCGCTGCGGCCCTGGCTGACCGCCGGCGTGGCCTGGGCGGCGACGGCGTGATCCGCATCGGTGCGCCGCCCGCTGACCAGCGCGACGCACAGGTGTTCATGGACCATCGCAACGCCGATGGCTCGCACGCGGAGATGTGCGGCAACGGGGTCCGGGTGGTCGCCAAGCACGTCGTCGACCACGGCCTGGTGTCCCCCGATGCCGACGGTCTGGTGCACGTTGCGACGCGCTCCGGCAGCAAGGCGGTGCGTGTGGCCGGCCGGGACCGGGATGGCCGCGTCACCGCCGTGACCGTCGACATGGGTGCGCCCGAGTTCGACCCGGTCCGGGTCCCGTTCGTCGCCGACGACGCCTTGGCGGTCCGCCATCCGGTGGAGCTCTACGGCGAGGCCGCCGCCACGGTCGGCCGCGACCACCTCGACGTCGCCGTGGTGTCGATGGGCAACCCGCACGTCGTCCTTCCGGTCGCCGACGTCGACACGGCAGCGGTGGAGGTGCTCGGCCCGGCCCTCGAGGCCCACCGACGGTTCCCCAACGGGGTCAACGTCGGCTTCGTCCAGGTGCTCGACGACGCGCACGTCAAGCTGCGCGTGTTCGAGAGGGGAGTCGGCGAGACGGCCGCGTGCGGCACCGGCGCGTGTGCGGCGGTGGTCGCCCTGCAACGCGATCGGCAGGTCGACGACCGGGTCGAGGTGACGCTGCCGGGTGGCACCCTGACGATCGAGCACCGGCCAGGTGGTTCGGTGCTGATGACCGGCCCGGCCGTCGAGGTGGCACACGGCGAACTCGACCCCGCGTGGCTGGCCTCGGTGCTCCCGGCCCCATCAGCAGCCGCGAGCTGACGCACCCCCCCAGGGCCGAACCAGCCCGTCCGTGACCCGGAGGACCTCCTGAGCCCCGACCGCGAGACCGACCCCACCCGCGACGACGACGCGTCCCACGAGGACGGGCCCCGCGACGCGAACCTCCCGGAGCGCGAAGATGCATCCGGGGACCTGACCCGTGCGGAGCTGCGGCGACGTCGCCGCCAGGTCGTGGAGGACGACGCGCCGCAGGAGGGCGTCGACATCATCCGCCGCGTCGAGCGTGCGGTCGTGGTCGGCGTCCAGTTGCCGGGCCGGACCGGCGCGGACGTCGACGCATCCCTCGATGAGCTCGCCGCCTTGCTCGACACCGCCGGCGCGCAGGTCGTCGAGCGGGTCGTGCAGCGGCGGGACGCCCCGGACGCGGCCACGTTCCTCGGCGGGGGCAAGGTCGCGGAGATCGCGGATCTGGTCGCTGCGGTCGGCGCGGACGCGGTCGTGTTCGACGACGACCTCACCCCGGCGCAGCAACGCACGCTGGAGGAGCGCATGCACCAGAAGGTGCTCGACCGCACGATCGTGATCCTGGACATCTTCGCGCAGCACGCCTCGTCCAAGGAAGGCAAGGCCCAGGTCGAGTTGGCGCAGTTGACCTACCTGCTGCCGCGGCTGCGAGGCTGGGGGACGGCGCTGTCGCGTCAGGCGGGTGGGCGGGCCGCCGGCGGTGTCGGCATCGGAGGTCGTGGTCCCGGTGAGACCCAGCTGGAGGTCGACCGCCGGCGGATCATGCGGCGCATCTCCAAGCTGCGGCGCGATCTGGCCGGCTACGGCCGCATCCGGGACACCAAGGCCAGCGAACGTGAGCGCAACCAGGTCCAGGTCGCCGCGCTCGTCGGCTACACCAACGCCGGGAAGTCGTCGCTGCTCAACGCGCTCACCGGCGCGGACGTGGCGGTCGAGGACAAGCTCTTCGCCACGCTGGACCCGACCGTTCGGCGGCTGGCCCTCGACGATGGCCGCGAGATCGTCATCACCGACACGGTCGGGTTCATCGCCAAGCTCCCGCACGGACTCGTGGAGGCGTTCACCTCCACCCTGGAGGAGTCGACCCGGGCGGACCTGCTCCTGCACGTCGTGGACGCGTCACACGCGGAAGCCGAGTCACAGATCCTGGCGGTCAAGGACGTCCTGCAGGAGATCGGCGCGGATCAGCGGCCGGAGCAGCTCGTGCTGAACAAGATCGATCGGGCCGATCGCGCGACCGTCGATGCGTTGGCCCGCCGGCTGCGGACCGAACTCGACACCGAACCGGTACTGGTGTCCGCGGTCACCGGGGAAGGTCTCGACGAGCTCACCGAACGGCTCGAGCTGCGGCTGCCGAGCTTGCGCTACCGGGTGTCGGGGCACGTGCCGTACGCGCGCCAGGATCTGGTCGCGCTCGCGCATCGTCGCGGCACGGTCGTCAAGGAGGGGTACGACGAGACCGGCACCACCCTGGTCGCCGACGTCGATCACGACGCTGCCCTAGAGCTGCGTCACTACCTCGACGACGACCCGTTCGCCGAGGAACCGGAACCTTGGGAGGCGGGCTGACCCGGTCGCGGTCCGGTGAGGCTGGCGGCTCGCGGTCGAACCCGGCGCTGCCCGTCAGGCAGCGCTATCTTGAAGGTCCGCGCGACTCGACCGGGGGGTTCTGGGGTGGCGAACGAGGATGCCAGGCTGGTGGCGCTGGCTGAGGCGGGGCGACGTCTGGCCACGGTGGGGACGCTCGACGAGTTGGCTCCGACCGCGGCGGAACTGGCGCTCGATGTGCTGGCAGCGAGCAGCGCATCGATCGGCATGCTCGAACGTGAGCACGGGATCCTGCGGGTGCTCTGCAACGTCGGCGAACTCGCTGACTGGGAGGAGGAGCGGCCGACCGACGAGATCTACCCGGTCGCGGACTTCCCGCAGTTGGTCGCCGCCGCCGAAGACGCGCGCCCCTGGTTCGGCAACCTCGGGGACCCGGAGGTCGGGCCGGCGCATCACGACCTGCTCGAACGGATGGGGATGCAGGCCTCCAGTTCGTTCCCGATCATGGTCGGCACGACGATCTGGGGGCAGTTCGGCGGGGCTCGGCGGGGGCACCTCCCACCCTTCTCGCCAGCGGACGTCGCGGCGGGGGAGGCGTTCGCCGGGATGCTGGGTGCGGCGATCAGCCGGATCCAGGACCGTGACGAACTCCAGGTCATGGCCTACCGCGACCCGCTGACCGGGCTGGGCAACCGGCGGGCCGTCGACGATCGGCTTGAGGCGTTCTTCCACGCCCCAGGGGGCGATGGCTCAATCGGCGCGGTCATCTGCGACGTGAACGGTCTCCGGGCCATCAACGAACGCTTCGGACATGACGCCGGCGACCGGCTCCTCCGTGAGGTGGCCTCGGCCCTGTCGACCGTCGCCGGGACGTTGCCGGACAGCCTCGCGGCCCGGCTCGGTGGGGACGAGTTCTGCCTGCTGCTGATGGGCGCCTCGGAGGCCGCGGTCAGGGACGCCAGCGAACGGATCGCGATCGCGGCGGAGGGCCTGCCGATGGGTGCCGAGCTGACATGTGGTTGGGCGCGCGCCACCGAGCGGCCAGGTGACGCACCGACCGCCACGGTCGCGGCACGGGCGCTGCTGCGCCTCGCGGACGCCGCGCAGTTCCGGGCCAAGCGGACCAGCCGGCGGTCCTCGACGGTGCCGGTCGTGCCTGCCCCAAACGACCCCACCCAGCAACATCCCGCATTGGTCGAGGCCGCCATCGCGCAGTTGCGCACCGCTGGCGGTGACGTCGCCGAGCGGCTCCGGGTGGTCGCCACGGTCGTGGGGCATCACGTGCAGGCTGGCGGATGGGCGGTCTCACGCCGGATCGGGAACGGGCTCCTGGAGTCCATCTCCCACGACGCGGAACGCGGCGTCGGTCTCGCGCCCGCCGCGGTGGCGGTCCAGGGTGTCCAGGTCGACCCGGAGCGGTACCCGGCGACGCTGCGCGCGCTGGAGGGTGGCACGTTGCAGGCGACGCTCGATGACGGCGACCCGGCGGAGCGGGCGTTCCTGGCCTCGTTCGGGTACGACGAGATCCTCGGTGCCGGCGTGCGTGCCGATCCGGGGACCGCGTGGTTGGTGGAGATCTTCGGCGATGCGGTCTCGGCGCCGCTGGACCAGCACGCGGCGTTGCTGCGCGCGCTGGTCGAGTTAGCCCTCACCGGTGCCGAGCAGGGGACGAGCTCGCACCGCCCGATCGCCGAGGTGGTCGCCAGCTCCGCGGACTGAGGGTGGACGCCGCTACCGCACGCTGCGCATCACCGTGACGACCTTGCCCATGATCGTCACGTCCTGTTCAGCGGCGAGCGGGATCGGTTCGAACGCCTCGTTGGCCGGGTCGAGGAACACCTCACCGCTGCGGCTGCGACGGTAGAACTTCACGGTGGCTTCGCCGTCGATCAGCGCGGCGCACATCTCACCCTGTTCGACCGAGGGTTGGGCACGGACGACCACCAGGTCGCCGTCGAGGACGCCAGCCTCGAGCATCGACTCGCCACGGATGCGCAGCATGAACAGCTGACCGTCACCGACGAGGTCCTTGGGGAGCTGGTAGACCGCCTCGACGCGCTCCTCCGCGAGGATCGGCCCACCGGCGGCGATATCGCCCACCAGCGGGACGTTGCGGGCGGGGGTGGGTCGCTGCTCCAGCGAGGTCTCCGGGTCCCGCCCGAGCTCCAGGGCCCGAGGCTTGGTGGGATCGCGCTTGAGGTAGCCCTTGCGTGCGAGCGCTTCGAGCTGGCCGTGCACCGACGAGGGGGACTTGAGCCCGACCGCGTCGCCGATCTCGCGCACCGATGGCGGGTAGCCGTGCGCGGCGACGTGGCTGTGCACCACCTCCAGGATCGACCGCTGGCGGTCGGTGAGATCGTTGGCGTCGGCCAACGTCGACAGGGCGGTGACCGGATCCTGCGTCGGCTCGGCGGTCGCGGGCTCGTTGCCAGCCGGCTCGGTGTTCATCGGGTCGGTGCTCACGTGGCCCTCCTGGCCGGTGCGGACGCCGTACGGGTCGCTCCCACAGGTGGCTGCGACAACCGAACCTGCGTTCGCCACGGTAGCACGATGCGCAGGCTGGATGCGAACATCCGTTCGTGTCGAGCTTGACGTCGGAACAGGTGTTCGGTTGACTGGGAGGCGAACGGGCGTTCGGGATGTCACACCCGCGACGTAGCGTCGCTCGAGTCGATCCCGACCATCAAGGAGCAGCTGTGAGCAACGTCCACGCCCCGGCACCGAGCCCGACGGCACCGCCGACCCGCGCGACCTACCGACGTCGTCGGGTGCTGGTCGTCGCCGGCCTGGTGCTGGTGGTGTTCGCCGTCGGGATGCTGCTCGGACGTGTCACCGCCCAGGCGGGGCCGGAGGATCCGGTCGGGGGACAGGTCGTGGTGGAACCGGGCCAGACGTTGTGGGACATCGCCGTCGACACCGCCCCCGACGGGACGGATCCGCGCCAGCAGCTCGCCGACGTCCGCGAGCTCAACGGGCTGGACTCGACCGGGCTCGACGCCTGGTCGGTGGTGCTCCTGCCGGCCCGCTGATCCGACGGCCATCACCCGGCTGCGCCGGCCCCCTGATCCGCCGGCCATGACCCGGCTGCGCCGGATCCGGTCCGGCCGCGGAGCTCACGCGGTCTTGGGCGGGTCCTCCTTGCGGAGGCTCGAGAGCTCCTTCTCGAAGTCCTCCGGCCCCTGGAAGTCCTTGTACACGCTGGCGTAGAGCACGTAGGCGACCTGGTCGAGCTCGCGCAGCTGCGCGAGGACCTGCAGGCCGACCTGCTCGGAGGTGACCTCCCGCTGGCCGCTGTTGCGCAGGCTGGTCTCGACCTCCAGCGCGGCGACCTCCAGCACCTCCGGAGCCAGCCGCCCCTTGCCGGCCCGCGCCATGCCAGCGACGATCTTGCCCCGGTCGAACGGGGACAGCACCCCCGAGCGCTTGCGCACGAGCAACTCCGGCAGTTCCACCCGCTCGAAGGTGGTGAACCGCAGCCCGCACGCGCGGCACTCACGGCGACGTCGGATGGCGTCGCCACCGGTTGACGGACGGCTGTCGACGACGCGGTCGTCGTCCACGCCGCAGCCCGGGCAGCGCATCGGCGCTCCTGTTCCTGCGGGGGATCGGGCGGACGAGCGAGCCCGATGCGGCAGAACCTACGGTCGACGCCCCGCCGAGGCGAGCACCCTCGCCCGCCTCAGCGCACACACGCCCGCGGTGCCTGCGGCCGGACCGCTCCGGGGCGAAGGCCGATCCACCTCCCGACCGCGCCCGATCCGAGCCCCCCGGCGGCGCGTTAGCCGTAGCTCACGCCGATCTGCTCACGGATCCGGTCCATGGCGTCCAGGACGGTCAGCGTGTCGGCGTGGGCCAGGGCGGGACTCTCCGTCAGCCCCGCATCCAGGCACCGGTGGACCTCGCGGACCTCATGGCGGTAGCCGAGGTCGGCGTCCTTCACCTCGATGGTCTCCACGACCTGGTCGCGTTCGCGGCGGGTGAGATCGCTGCCGTGGTGGAACGGACCGCCGAGCCGCAGGCTGCCGGTCTCCCCGGCGACGGTCGCTTCCACGCCGCTGTCGGCCACGAACGAGCAGGACCAGGAACTCAACCCGCGCTCGTGGGTCATCGCGACCACCAGCTGTGCGTCGACGCCGGTGGAGGCCAGCTCGGCGAGCGCCCGGATCCGGGTCGGCGCGCCGAGCACGCTGACCGCGAACGTCAGCGGGTAGATGCCGACGTCCAGCAGCGCGCCACCGCCCTGCTCACGGGAGAACCAGCGGCGGGTCGGATCGGGTTCGGCGACGATCCCGAAGTCAGCCTGGACCATCCGTGGCGTGCCGATCGCCCCGGCCGCCAGCTGTTCGTGCAGCGCGAGGAACCCGGGCTGGACCCGCATCCACATCGCCTCGGCGACGAACACGCCGCGTTGGCGGGCGACGTCCAGCACCGACGCCGCCTGGTCGCGTTGCAGCGCGAACGTCTTCTCGCTGAGCACGGCCACACCGGCGGCGACGCACGCCTGGACGTCGAGGTGGTGGCGCTCGTTCGTGGTGGCGACGTACACCACCTCGACGTCATCGTGGGCGAGCACCTCGTAGTGGTTGTCGTGGGCGTGTTCGATGTCGAACCGATCCGCGAACGCGCGTGCGCGCTCGGCCGAGCCGGAGCCGACCGCGGCGACGGTGCCCCCCTCGGCCTGGATGGCTTCCGCCAACGCCGAAGCGACGCTGCCGGTCCCCATGATGGCCCAGGTCC
>SKNP01000530.1 GCA_007120485.1 Nitriliruptoraceae bacterium | reverse complement strand
TGCCGCCCCTCGCTCGACGGTGACCTCGGGCCCGCCCGCGGGACGGCGCTCCGCTGCGGTGAGCTCCTCCCGGTCGATCGAGAGGAACGCCCACGCGGTGACCGCCAACGTGATCGGCACCAACACGATCATGGCGATCACGAACCACCGCTGCAGGACCGGCTCGCCGGTCGGCAGCGTCGGCAGGCCGTCGTCCTCCATCGGCGGGAGGGTCGACCGCGACTCGTCGTTCGGCTCGGTCATGGCACCTCGGTCACCAACGGAAGGGTCGTGGTCCGCCACGTCGACGCGGCCGTCGTCCGGGGTCGCGTGGCTGGACGGCCAACGACCCCCACGTCACACTGGATGGCAGATGACCTCGGACCTCGGATCGCGTGCCGTCCCGGCCGAGCCGACGTCACACGTCGGCTCGCTCATCCTCGCCGATGACCCGCCAGCGGTACGACTCGATCACCGGGTTGGTCAGGAAGCCGTCGCACATCGCTTCGACCTGCGTCGCGAGGTCGTCGCCCTGGGCGTCGACCGTCAGCTCCAGATGCTTGCCGACCCGCACCTCGTCGACCCCGTCGTACCCGAGGCCGGGCAGGGCTTCCTCGACGGCCCGACCCTCCGGATCCAGGATCTCACGCTTCAACAGGACGTCGACGGCGACACGGGGCATCGTCTGGGTCGCTTTCGGTCGATCGGCGGGGCCCTGAGGGTAGCTCGGTCGCCCCACCGCACGGTGACGCAGGCCGCGTCGAACCATGCACGGACAACCAGGAGCCGGACATGAACGAGACCCTCCGCCTGGGCTCGATCCGAGGGATCCGGATCGGGGTCAACTGGACCGTGCTGGTGATCTTCGGCCTGATCCTCTTCGGTCTGGCGACGGTCCAGTTCCCCTTGCTGTTCGGTGACCTACCACCGATCGTCTCGTGGATCGCCGGGCTGGTCGCGGCGCTCGCGTTCTTCGCCTCGCTGCTGGCCCACGAACTGGCCCACGCGCTGACCGCCCAGCGCTACGGCGTCCGCGTCGACGGCATCACCCTGT
Source organism: Nitriliruptoraceae bacterium (assembly GCA_007120485.1). Classification (GTDB taxonomy): domain Bacteria; phylum Actinomycetota; class Nitriliruptoria; order Nitriliruptorales; family Nitriliruptoraceae; genus SKTG01. Next base: position 7,117 of record SKNP01000530.1, on the reverse strand, counting down.
GGCTGTTCGGTGGGGTCGCACGGCTGCGTGACGAGCCCCCGACGGCCGGTGCCGACCTCTGGATCGCTGCGGTCGGACCGCTGACCAGCCTGGTGCTCGGCGCGGTGTTCGGCATCGCGGCGCTCGTCGCCGGCCTGCTCGGGCTCGGCATCGTCACCCTCGGGGTGCTGGGGTGGCTCGCGGCGATCAACGTCGTGCTCGCGGTGTTCAACCTGATCCCGGCGTCCCCCCTGGACGGTGGCCGGATCCTCCGCGGGATCCTGTGGAAGGCCCGTGGCGACCGGCACGCAGCCGCGGTCACCGCAGCCCGTGCGGGCCGGGTGTTCGGGTTCCTACTGATCGGGCTCGGCCTCGCCCAGGTGATCTTCGTGCCCGGCCTCGGCGGGCTGTGGTTGGCGTTGATCGGGTGGTTCCTCACCAACGCGGCCAGCGCGGAGGAGCAGCACGCACAGATCCAGGGCCGCCTCGGCGGCGTCACCGTCGCGGAGGTGATGACCCCCGATCCGATCGTGGTACGACCCGACATCACCGTCGCCGCCCTGCTCGACGAGTACGTGCTGCGCAAGCGGTGCTCCGCGTTCCCGATCGTCGATGCGCTCGGGCACCCGGCCGGGCTGATCACCCTCGCGAGGATCAAGCAGCTCGACCCCGAGCAACGAGCCGCCACGCTGGTCAGCGACGTCGCCTGCCAGGACGACGAGGTACCGCGCGCCCACCCCGAGGAGCCGGTGATGTCGCTGCTCCCACGAATGCAGGGCTGCACCGACGGGCGGGCGATCGTCGTCGAGGACGGGCGCATCGTCGGCATCGTCTCCCCGACGGACGTCGCACGGACGTTGGAGCTGACCGAGCTGCTTCGCGGCGGGCACCTCCCCGGTGCCCGCCCACCCGGCCCCAGGCCCGGTGATCCGACGATCCGGTGACCACCCGCTCCGCGGGACGACCTACACCGGTCCGCCCTCGGACGGCACGGTCCCCGACGTCGACGCGGCCCCCGGCGAGACCGCCGGCGTCGACGGCTGGCGCCGCGGCAACGTCAGGACGAACTCGCTGCCACCGGCCGCCGACGGGCGGAAGCTCAGCTCGCCGTGGTGCGCACGGGCCAGTCCCCGAGCGACGAACAGCCCGAGCCCCATGCCGGAGGAGCGACCGTCGACCTGCCCGTACTTCTCGAAGATGTGCTCACGCTCGTCGGCCGGCACCCCCGCCCCATGGTCGCGGATGATCAGCTCGAGCTGTCCGTCGTCGCCGGTGGCGGCCACCTCGATGTCGGCATCATCGGGGCTGTACTTGCTGGCGTTGAGCAGCAGGTTGACCAGGATCTGCCGGAGCGCCATCTCGTCCGCTTCGACCTCGGACACCAGGTTGCCGCGGACCTGCAGGTGATGGTCGCCGAGGTACGCGGTGCGCAGATCATCGATGGTCTCGTGGACGATGGCCACGACGTCGGTGACCACGATCTCCAGCCCGACCTCGTCGGCCTCGACGACCGGGGCCAGCGCCAACCGTTCGGCGAGGTGGATCGCGATCTCCGCGTTGCGGCGGATGACCACCAGGAGCTTCTGGAGTTGCTCTGCGTCGAGATCCTGCCGCACCGCCACGTCAGCGGCCCCCTGCACGATCGAGAGCGGAGCCCGCAGCTCGTGCGAGACGAGCGCGAAGGACACGTCCGTACCGGCGACGTCCGGTTCGCCCGCGCGTGAGCGCTCCCCTGGCGGTCCGTCCGTACCGAGCGCCCCGCCCGTACCGACCGCGGTCTCCGAGGTCCCACCCACAGCATCGCTCCCCGTCTGGTGCATCACCGGGGGCTGGGGCGCTGCAACGAACGACGACCCTACCGGGCCGTGCCTGCCGGCGACGGGATCGACGCCGCCGCGAGGTGCAACAGCACCGCCACCGCCACCAGGGACCACCCACCCCCGGTCATGGCCGGGACCGGCAGCGCGCCGGCCCGCTCGACGACCTGGCCACCAGCGATCAGCAGCACGCCGAGGTTGAGCGTGACCGTCCGGGTCCCTACGAGCCGCCCGAGGCGCACCAGGTCCGGGCCAGCACCCTGCGCAGGTCGACGTCGGAGCGTGGGCGCGACGTACAGCACGACGGCCAGGACGAGCTGGGCGAGCACGCCGACGAGCAGCATGATGCCGACACCGGTCGACCAACCGCTGACGCCGACCATCACCGCGACGATGTTGGTGACGACCGCGATCGGGAACCACACCAGCGCCGCGGTGACCGACCAGCGCAGCGGGGAACGGTCGCTGCGACGCGCGGCAGCGAGCAGGGGCCGAGCGACCGCGACGACGCCGCAGCCGTAGAGGGCCAGCCCCACGACGGGCAGCACCGGGGGGAACACGCCGCCGGCCATGCCGGTGACGACGGACCCGACCGAGGCGATCGCCAGCCCTGCCGCTGCCAGGCCGACGGCGGACGCCGACCGACGCTCGGCATCCGGGGCCATCGGCGTGCCGAGGAGCACCGGGCCCAGGACCGTCAGGGTGGCCAGCACGGTCAGCCCACCCCACCCGAGGACGTTGAGGTGGATGTGGGCGTCGCGGACGGCGGCGAAGATCGGGCCCGGGATCCACCCGGCGCCGAGTGCACCACCCAGCGCGGCGGCGGCGATGAACGCCACGTGTGCGAGCCCGTAGTGCTTGAGCACCCACGTGAAACGGTCGCTGCCTGCCTGCTGCCGCAGCCGTCGCAGGACCCACAGGTTCCCGGCCACGATCGCCATGATCCCGAGCGACCCGAGGACGACGAGCGCGTGCACGTCGAAGGCTCGGCCGCCCAGCATCACGATGACGGACCCGCTGAGCATGGCGGACAGCCACCGAGCGGTCGCGTGGGTCGGGAGCGAGCCGGTCGTCCCCGTCAGGGTCGCCGCCAGATGCCGCGAGAAGGTCCAGATCAGCGTGGTGAGCACGCCGAGGGTGAAGATGTGGACGACGATCCAGCGCCCGCCGGGCAACCGGTCGCCGGCGAACAACCAGACCAGGCAGGCCAGCCCGAAGCCCATCGCTGCCACGACGCCCGGCCGGGTCGGAGCGAACGACATCGGGGTGAACCCGAGGTCCGGACGCGGTTCGGCCGGGTCAGGGATCATGCGGTCCTCGACCGTCGTCGACTCCTCGGCCAGCACCGGCATGGTCGCCTCCGATCCCGGCTCAGCCGGTCAACGTGTGCGCCGCCTGGGCCGGCTGCGGCTGGATCCGGAGGAACAGCAGGCGCCAGGCCTGAGGTCCGCGCTCGAGGTAGCTGATCGTGAACGCACCGGGGTCGCGCGCCTCGATCTGGGCGAGCAACGGGAGCGGATCGTGCGGCGCGACCAGCACCATGCCGTCGCCCAGGCCGACCCCATCGAGCGCGCCGAGGATGGCGGCGTGGCGGATCGCGTGGGGCACGATGCGCGCGTCGAGTTCGGGGTAGCGGTCCGACGCCTGCTCGTCGCAGCCACAGCGGTGCTCGTCGTCACCGTGCGGTGACACCCCTGAGCTGGCGGCGTCCTCGTGTCCGTCCGGGGCGAGGGGCAGATGCTCCATGAGGTCCTCGATGATCGTCGGTTGCGCGACCGTTGGCGGAGGGCCGTCCCGCATCACGCAAACATTTAGTGTTGAACTAATGATTAGAGTAACGGACCGGAACCCGGGGCCCAAGGCGCCGATGCGCCGACGTGCGCCTGACGACCGAAGGCCGTCAACGTCACTCACCCAGCGCCCGCACCGACGGGAGCCAGCGCCGCCTCGCCGAGCAGGTGCGCGAGCACGTCCCGGGCACCGAAGGACCGACGACGTCGGCGAGGTAGCGGGCTGCCTCGAGCAGGTCATCGCCAGCGGTGACCAGGGACGGCTCCTCGTAGCCGTCCCGCCGGACCTGACCGAGGCCGATGGTGGCGACCCGCCCGTTGCACAGACAACGCCGATCCTCGGTGTCCTCCGCTTGGCCGCCCTTGCGGACGCGATCCTCGACGGGCTCGGCGGCGCAGCGGTAGCCGACGGCACCATCGGGCCGGCGGTACGGCTCACGCAGGTAGCCGAGGTCGCACCGGCGCTCGCGTGCCTCGGCAACGGCCGGATCGCTGCTGGTGCCCTCGACCTCGGCCAGTTTGAAGGGGAACCCCGTCGGTGAGGCCACCGGGTCGGTCCGCACCACGGCGACCCGATCGATGGCCTGGTCGAGGAGCCGCCGCTTGAGGCCGGGCTCGATCCCCGACTCGTCGCACAACGCGCACGCGGTGCCGACCTGTACGCCGCAGGCGCCCCGCGCCGGGGCGTCAGCGAGCCGCTCCGGGGTCGCGTACCCACCGGCGAGCCAGAACGGCAGCCCCAGCGCGGCGATCCCGGCGTGGTCGATCCGGTCCCGGGGGCCGTACACCGGCTCGCCGTCGTCGTCGAGTTGCGGACGTCCCCGCGGCGGGGCGTTGTGGCCGCCTGCCTGCGGCGCCTCGATGACGAACCCGTCAGGGGTGCCGTTGGCGTTGCCGGCCAGGAACGTGGCCAGGGTCGCGGACGACACGATGGCCAGGAACCGGGGCCGCGACACCGTGGGCGCGTCAGGGCCAGGAACCGCTCGGACCGGGCGCTCATCGAGCGGTCGAGGTACCGCGCCCGGACGCGCGCCGCGACCTCGGGGATCGGGACGTGGGCCAACGCGTGGCGGACGTGGCCGCCGTCGTCGCCTCCAGCCAGGTGCCGGGCCACGGTGACGGCCACCGCGGTCCCGGAGACGCCGCCGAGCTGTCCGAGCTCGGCGGACCGCTCGAGCGTGCCATTCGCGTAACACTGATAGTTCGACCGTCCAACGCCCGTGGGCACCCCGAGCCGTCGGGGCCGGTCCGGGCTCGGTCCGGGGCCGGTCCGGGCTCGGTCCGGGGCCGGTCCGGGCTCGGCCGGGGCCCGCTACGGTGACCGGCGATGTCCGCACCGGGTCCTCGCACCACGACACCGTTCGGTCACCTGCTGGCCTTCCGGTCGGACCCGCTCGGCTTCCTCACCCGGGTCGCCGAGGTCCACGGCGACGTGGCGGCTCTCCGGCTGGGCCCCTACCGGGTGTGGCAGCTGACCCACCCCGATCTCGTCCGCGAGGTCCTGGTCACCCACGCTGGCCGGTTCCGCAAGAGCCCCGTGCTGCAACGGGCCCGGATGGTGCTCGGCGACGGGCTGCTGACGGCCGAGGGCGACCACCACCGACGTCACCGACGTCTGCTCCAGCACGCGTTCCATCCCCAGCGCGTCGACGGGTACGCCGACGCCATGGTCCACCGCGCGGCCACGACCGCGGAGAGGTGGACGTCGGGCACGGAGGTCGACGTGCACGCGGCGGCGGTCCGGATGACGTTGGAGACCGCGGGGACCACGCTGCTGGGCACCGAGGTCACCGACGACGTCGACCTCGTGGAGGAGGCGATCGAGGACCTCCTCAGCGCCTACCGGCTCGCGTTCGTCCCGCTGGGATGGCGCTTGCGGAACCTGCCGGTCGGCCCGCCTCGCCGACTCCGACGCGGCCGCCAGGCGTTGCACGACCTCATCGAGCGGATGATCCACGAGCGCCGCACGAGCGGCGGCGACGCCGGCGACCTCCTCTCCAACCTGGTCCTGGCTGATCCCCAGGACCGACTCACCGATGAGGAGATCCGCGACGAAGCCCTCACCCTGCTGCTCGCCGGCCACGAGACGACCGCCAACGCCCTGGCGTTCAGCCTGTGGCTCATCGCGGAGGATGAACGTCTCCAGGACCGGGTGCACGAGGAGGTCGACGCGGTCCTCGGTGGCCGGGCGGCGACCGGGGACGATCGAGCGCGCCTCCCCACCTGCCGTGGCGTGGTCGCCGAGGCGCTCCGCCTGTACCCGCCGTCGTGGGCGATCGCCCGCCAGGCGGTCGAGGACCATCCCGTCGACGGTCACCTCGTGCCGTCCGGGGATCTGGTGATCGTCCCGCCGTGGGTCGTGCACCGCGATCCGCGCTGGTGGCCGGCCCCGAGGGTGTGCGATCCCGACCGTTGGGCAGCGGACGCCACCACCGACCGGCCGCGGTCGGCGTTCTTCCCCTTCGGCGGCGGGGCACGACGGTGCATCGGGGAGGGGTTCGCCTGGACCGAGGGGGTACTGGCGCTGGCCACGATCGCCAGCCGCTGGCGGCTGCAGCGCGTCCCCGAGCGACCGCCGGTGCTCGACCCGGTGATCACGCTCCGCCCTCGCGACGGCGTGTGGCTGCGACCCGAAGCTCGCGGCCGGCCATCGCCTCACCGATCATGACCCCCAGCTGCTGCAGGAACCCGAGGACGTCGGCGTAGACCCGCAGCTCGGCGATCCTCGCCGCATCGTCCGAGGTCGAGCCACTCGACCCTCAAGCGTCAGCGGCAGCAGCTGCGGCAGCGGCAGCGAGGGTCTCGTCCACGTAGCGAGCCTCTGACACCGGGCAGACGTCGATCCACACCACACCGGTCTCGGTCCATGCGGTGTGCCCCGGCGGCCAGTGGAAGAACTCCCCGGCTCGGGTGACCTCCTCCGTCCCGTCCGCGTAGCGCAGGTGGATCTCGCCCTCGAGCAGGCGCCCCCAGTGCTGGACGGGGCAGTTCCTCTCGGGCATGGCCGCGAAGACCGGCGTCAGATCGAAACCGGGTGGCAGGGTGAACAGGCTGACCCGCATCTCGCCGAGATCCTCGGCGAGGACCTCCAGACCATCGTCCTTCATCACGACCGTCATCTCGTCTCGCTTCTTCCTCATCTTCCGTTCCCTCCGGTAGGTCCGCCGCATAGCCTTGACGAGCGCACCGTGACCGAGCGCCGTGCAGCTCCGGTGCAACCGCGGTGCAGGTGCCAGCCGGCAGGTTCATGCCGCCGAGCTGCTCCGGGGCGACGGGACGCGTGATGGAGCCGGAGTTCAGGATCCTGGGGCCGCTCGAGGCAGCCGTCGGAGGGCGGCCGGTCGAACTCGGGGGCCCGAAGCCGCGCCGGCTGCTCGCGATGCTGCTGCTCCACGACGGCGAGGTGGTCTCCGCCGACCGTCTCATCGAGGCCGTGTGGGATCACGATCCTCCAGCGGCCGCCGACGCGACCCTACGCACGCACGTCGCGAACCTCCGCCGTGGCCTGACCGCCGCAGGGCTCGATGGGCT
>SKNP01000495.1 GCA_007120485.1 Nitriliruptoraceae bacterium | reverse complement strand
TCGCTGACCGGACGTGGCGTACCGGACCCGCCGGTCGTGCACCCAGCGTCCCGGACGTCCGCTGCCGGCACGCGGGGATGGGTGATGCCGGGGCAGGCGGCGGCCCCACCGCGTTCTAGGGTCGAGCGTGCCGGGCCGTGCGTGGCGTACGTCGGGGTGCCCGGTTGGCGTCATCCGGGGACCGCGAGGAGGGGCCGTGCAGCGCATCCGCCATCTGTTCAACACCATCGGGACCAACTGGTCGGAGCAGCCGGCCGCTCGGGGTGCGGCCAAGATGACCGCTGGGGCGGTGTTGGTGGCCGAAGGCCTCTTCGGCGTCATCCGGAACCGGTTCCGACGCAGGGGCCGCGGCAACCGCGGCGCTGGTGGGATCTTCGGCGCGATGATCAGCATCGTGGTCGGCGTCGTCTTCGTCGCCGTGGGCTCGTTCATCTCGACCGAGATCGACGGTGAGGAACGAACGACCGGCACGGTCATCGACGTCGAGGATCACATCAACGACGAAGGCAACGTGCAGTACACCCCGATCTACGCCTACGAGGTGGACGGTCAGGAGTTCACGCTCCGTGCGAGCGTCTCCAGCAGTCGCCAGCCCAGCATCGGTTCGGAGGTGGAGATCGGCTACGACCCAGCCGACCCGAACCGCGCCCAACGGACCGACGGCATCGAGGGCAACTTCCACCTGATCTTCATGGGCGTCGGGGCGCTGGTCGTGCTGACCGGGATCGTGCAGTTGCTGATCAGCCTGGCCCTGATCATCTTCGGCATCAAGCTGTTCAACGATGGACGCCAGGAACGAGCGGAGGCCGGAGAAGGCAAGCAGGGCTTCTTCGCGGACCTGTTCAGCCTGGCTCGGCGAGCCCGGTCGGGCGAGGTCGACGTCGATGCGACCGCCGCCGGGGCCAAGGGGTCCTCCGTCGGGCTCCCGGACGCGGCGACCCGCTTCCTGGCCGGGGTCGGCGTCGGCGGGACAGCAGACGCGCCACCGGACGGAGGCGCGGATGCTGCGCCGACCGGTACCCCAGGACCTGCGCCCGACCCAGCCTCCGCACCTGTGCAAGGGGCCATGCCCGGCCAGGCATCGCCGGCGGGCACCCAGCCCAACCCGACGAGCCCGCCTCCCGGTCAGCCCGCCACCGAAGCCGTTCCGACCGGTCCCCCGCCCGGCTGGTACGACGACCCCGACAACCACGGCGGCCACCGCTGGTGGGATGGAGCACGGTGGACCGACCACCGCTCGGCCCCCGCGCAGCCACCGCCCCCCGGGACGCCACCAGCGCCGCCCGCACCGCCAGGCTGATCGGCCAACGGCACGCGGCTGCTCGGCCAGCGGGACACCGCACGCGGGCTGCCGGCCCGGGTCCGATACCCGCTTACCCTGCGGGACATGCGCACACTGGTGGACCGCAGCCTCACGGGACTGGCCCGACTGGCGCTCCGGGGGTTCTTCCGTCGGCTCGGGATCGTCGGACAGGACCATCTCCCGCACGACCGCCCGACGCTGCTGGTCGCCAACCACTTCAACGCGCTGCTCGACGCGGTCCTGCTCATGCGTGCGGTCGAGGGGTTGCCGCGCTTCGTGGCCAAGGCGGCCCTGTGGCGACCCCGGTGGGCCCGTCCGTTCCTCTGGCTGGCCGGGATGGTGCCGGTGGAACGGCGACAGGATGGAGGCAACCCCAGCCGCAACCACCGCATGTTCACCTCGTGCTCGGATCACCTCATCGCGGGGACACCTGTGGCCCTGTTCCCCGAAGGCGGCCTGGCGGCGACGCCGATGCTCCGCCCGGTGCGCACCGGCGCCGCCCGCATCGCGCTGGCCGCCCGCAGCGCCGGCGCGCAACGGCTGGTGATCGTCCCCGTCGGCCTGCTCTACGAGGACAAGGTCGCGTTGCGGTCGCGTGCCTTGGTCCGGATCGGGGAACCGATCGACCTCGATGAGGAACTCCGCGAAGCCGGCTGCGAGCACGCCGGTCCATCGGACCAGGCCGCGGTCCGGGTGGTCACCGACGAGATCGAACGGCGCTTGCGCGCCCTCGCGCCGGCGTACCGCGACGAACGTGAGGCGGCGGCCCTCGGCCGGGCCGCTGACATCGTGCTCCAGCCGCGGGACCAGCTCCCACCCGGCGAGGTGCCGCTCGAACGACGCGAAGAGCTGGCCCGCCGGTTGGCTGACGCGCCGGAGGACGCGAAGGAGCGCCTGCTCGACCACCTCGCCCGCTACCTGCTCGGCCTGTCACTGGTCGGGCTGCGGGATGCGTACCTGGTCGCGCCCTACCGCGTCCGTCGCCTGGCGGGGCTGTTGGTGTCCGCGATCAGCAAGCTCGCCCTCGTCGCGCCGTTCGCTGCCGTCGGCGCCATCATCAACGCGTTGCCCTACTGGGGCGTGCACTGGGCCGGTCGCTTCGTCCACGATCCGGCCTTGCGAGCCAGCGCGCGCCTGCTCGCCGGGGTCGCGCTGTTCCCGGCCACCTGGTTGATCGTCGCGTGGTTGGCGCCGTGGGACGCTTGGTGGGCTCGCGCCACCGTCGTCGCGGTCGCACCGGTGCTCGGACTGCTCGCCGTCCGCGCCCTCGAGCAGATCGTCGAGGTGCGACGAACCTGGCGTGGGTGGATCTCGCTGATCGAACGCAGCGACACGCTCGAGCAGCTACGCGCGGAGCGCCAGCACCTGGTCGACCTGATCGAAGCGACCGCGGCACCATCGAGGTGACCGGCGTCGCCCGTGGAGCTCGCCCACCGACGTGGGCCGCTAGACGATCTGGAGGGACAGGTACTCCACGAAGCTGAGGATCTCGTCGAGGTCGAACGGCTTGGTGACGTAGTAATCCGCGCCAGCTTGCCACCCCGCCCAGACCTCTTCGTCGGTGGCCTTCGCGGTCAGCAGGATGACGGGGATCGACCGCGTTGGCTCCCGCGAGCGGAGGTCGGACAGCACCTCGAGCCCGTCTCGACCCGGCATCATCACGTCGAGGATCAGCAGGTCGGGACCGAACGACCCGATGGCGCCCGGGACCTGGTAGCCGTCCTCGACCGCTTCGACGTCGAAGCCCTCGGCGCTGAGGTTGTAGGTGAGGACCCGGCGGATCCCAGGGTCGTCGTCGACGACCAGGATGCGTCGGATCACCCCCTGGCCGGCGGTGTCCACGTCTCCTGGATGTCCATCGGCGACCATCGCGTCTCCCTGCGGTCCGTCAGCGACCATCGCGTCTCCCTGCGGTCAGGACGTGCCCGTCCAACCTCGTGGGGTTCGTCTGTATCGAGGTCGACCGTCCGTACCGTGCACTGAAGTGGTCGTGCGTTGGCGGCGCACCGACCTCCGCCTGGCCGTGCAGCGGACCGTCGACCGCGACCAGCGGCAGCCGCAGCACGAACCGGGCGCCCCCACCGTCAGCGGCTTCGGCCCAGAGCTCACCACCGAGCTTGTGAGCTAGTTGCCGGCTCAGGTGCAGCCCCAGACCGGTCCCGCCCTGTTGCCGCGTTGACGACTGATCGAGCTGCACGAACCGCTCGAAGATGCGCTCGCGTTGGTCCTCGGGGATGCCGGGGCCGTCGTCGCTCACCGCCACGTCGAGCTGCCCGTCCCGTGAGGAGATGCCGAGTTCGACCGTCGCGTCCGGTGCGTACTTGCGCGCGTTCTCGAGCAGGTTCGACAGGATCCGGCGGAGCTTGTCCTCGTTGCTGAGGACCGTGGTGACGTCGACGTCGAGGTGGGTCCGCAGCCCGTCCGTCAACCTCGGCGCGAACTCCCGCTGCAGGCTGTCGACCAGGTCCGGGAGCCGGACGGGCGCCTGCGGCACCTCCAGCCCGTGGTGGTCGGCGGCAGCGACGACCAACAGGTCCTCGATCAGCGCCTTCAAGCGGTCCCCCTGCTCGAGCGCCAGTCCGACCAGCTCGTCCCGATCGGTCTCCGGGACGCGCTTCCCGAGCCGTCGCAGGGTCTGCATCGCCCCGGACATCGACGCCAGCGGGGTCCGCAGCTCGTGGGAGACCGTGGCGACGAACTCGCCCTTCTGTTCATTGAGCAGCCGCTCCTGCTCGAGCGCACGCTGGACCTCGACGTGGAGGCGAACGTTCGCGAGGGTCGAGGCCGCATGGGAGACGAACGCCGCGAGCACCTTCGAGCGATGCCCTTCGTTGCCATCCGCGGTGAAGTCCCGGAACACCACGACGATGAGCCGACCGGTGTCGTCGATTGCACGTGACGCCCAGTTCATGGTCGCGAACGCTGGCAGGTCGCGTCGCAGCGTCCGTGACAGTGGGCCGGCGGCCGCCTGACCCTGGTCGCCGTCGGCCACCGACAGCACCGCCCGCGACAGCGATGGTGCCGCACGCGACGCACCGTCGTCGTCGACGAACATCGCATCGACGCTGCCGTCATCGTGGACGATGCAGGCCACCGCCGCGGTGCCGGTCTCGATCGTCCGAGCCTCGCGCGCGACCAACGTGAGCATGTCCGACACCCCGACCAGTTGGGCCAGGTTCGATGAGGCGGTGTAGAGCTGCTGGAAGCGGTCACGCTCGGTCTGCTGCCGCGAGAGCGCGCGGGCACTGGCGTGCAGCACCAGCATGACCGGCGCGATCAGCAGCACGCCGGGGCCGGTCTGGGCCAGCAGCAGCAACGCGATGAGCCCGAGGGGTGCGGCCACGACGAGGTTGACGGCGACCGCCGGCGCGAGGCTGCGCATCGTGCTGGTGATGGGCTCACGCTCGGAGATCGCGAGGACCAGCGCCCCGACGAGCACGTCCCAGGCCGCGATCACCGACAGCGCGAGGAACGCGCCGAGCCACGCCACCGGGTCGAGGGGGTCGCTCCGTCCGAACGCACCGAAGACGGCGGCACCGACCGCGGAGCCGGCCACCATCGTGATCAGGTTGAACACGCGCTTGATGATCGGCTGGCGGACCCGCAGGGTCACGACCACCTCGGCGAGCGCGACCGCCAGGACGAAACCCAGCGGTCCCAGGACGAACAGGCCGATGACGAACGCGCCGTCCGCGGGGGTGATCCAGCTGCCGTGCCGTCGCAGTTCGATGTAGATCGGCGGCAGGAGCGTCAGCAGCAGCAGCGCTGCGGTGAACAGCGCGAACGTCCATGCGGTCGTCTGGAAGACGCGGTCCGAGGACCACAGCACCGACGACACCGCGATCGACGCCGCAACGATCTGCGCGGCGCCGAGCACGGCGATGCTTCGGTTCATGGCGCGGGTGGATCGGACCGCGGTGAGTCACCCCAGCCGGCGGCGCTCCAGGCCGCGTCAGGCCAGGCGTCGTCCATCCAGCGGACGCGCTGCCAGTCGCTGTCCATCCACCGGACCCGCTGCCAGTCGCCATCCATCCAGCGGACCCGGGCCCACTGGCCGTCATCCATCCACCGGACGCGGGCGAAGTTGTCGTCCATCCACCGGACCCGCTGGAAGCTCGCGTCCATCCACCGGACCCGCTGCCAGTCACCATCGTCCATCCAGCGCACCCGCTGGAAGCTGTCGTCCATCCACCGGACCCGTTGCCAGTCACCGTCGCTCATCCAGCGGACCCGCTGCCACTCACCATCCATCCACCGGACGCGCTGCCAGTCGCCATCCATCCACCGGACGCGCTGCCAGGTCTCCTCCACCGTGGGGGCGTCGTCGGCAGCCCAGGGCATGCGGTTGCTCGACTCGCCGGGCGGCGCGACGAAGCTGGTCGGGTGCTGCTGACGCCAGGCCTGGTCCGGCCCGATCTCGTCGGCCTGCGCCAGGTCGAGTGCACGACCCTGCGCGCCATCCACCGGGTGGCCGCCGCTCACCAACGCGCCCTTGACGTCATCGGGCGTGGCGAACCCTCGCATCTCGAGCAACGCGGCCGCCGCGCCGGAGACCAGAGCCGCGGACATCGAGGTGCCCGTACCCCGGAAGTAGTGGTCGTCGACCCGAGCGTCGGGGTGGTCTTCATCGACCGAGGAGCCGGTCGCCCGTAGGGACACCACGCTGGTCCCGGGGGCGAGCAGCTCGGGTTTGTCCGTGCTGGTCACGCGGCCCTGGCTGGACCAGGCGGGGACCTCGAACTCGCCCACCGCTGCCTGGTCGGAGTACAACGAACCGACGGTGATCGCGTACGGGTCGCGGCCCGGCGAGGTGACCTGCCCCTGGCCGTTGCCGTTGGCCTGGCCAGCCCCGTTGCCGTTGCCCTTACCGTCGGCCTCGACGTCACCGTCCCGGTTCCCCGAAGCCTCGCCCTCGTTGCCGGCGGCGGCGACGACGGTGATGCCGGAGGCCCACGCGGTCTGCACCGCCGCGACCAGCGGGTCCGCCTGCGGGGAGACGGAGGTCGGAACACCGATCGAGAGGTTGAGCACCCGGATGCCGTACTCGTCCTGGTTCACGATCACCCAGCCGATCGCCTCCAGGACCCGCGAGAGCGACGTCGCGCCGGATCCATCCGCGACCTTGACCGAGATCACGTTCGCGCCGGGAGCCAGACCGGTTGGCCCGCCCGAACCGGACGTGCCGTCACCGGCGATCAGGCCGGCCATGAACGTCCCGTGCCCGTACTCGTCGTAGCCCTCGCCACCATCTTCGGTCAGATCGTGGCGGTAGACACGGCCCTCGAGGTCATCGTGCTCGTCGACGCCGGTGTCGATCAGCGCGACGCCGACACCCCCGCCGGTCTCCATCGACCAGTGGTCAGGCGGGCTCGACCCATCGAGCTGCAGGCGATCGCTGGAGGTCGGCTCCGACCCGGTGTCGCCGTTCGACTGGAACTCCAACGGACGATCCGGGACGACCTGCAGGTCGGTCGATCCCTCCAGGGTCCGCACCGCCGCGGCGTCGAGGTCCGCAGCGACGGCGCCGATCAACGGCAGCGTGGTGGTGACCTCGCCACCGAGGCCGTCGACCGCGTCCGCCGCGGCGTCGCTCGAGTCACCCCACACGATGACCGCGTCGGGCTCGTCGGCGACCGCGGGCCCCACGGGGACCACCGCGGCCCCGAGCAGCAGCAGCGTGGCGAGCCATCCCGTCCAGGTTCGCGTTGTCGCCATCGGCTCGCCCTCGCTGTCCGTCGCGGCGTTCGCCGCCCGTCTCCGGCGACGAACGATACCACTCTAAGTAGTCAATGACTACTTACAGTGGTCACACGGCACCGGTCTCCCGTCCATCGGCATGGGGGCGGCCGTCGTTGAGGTCCGAGTCGCACGTCGGGCACGAGGGACCGCCCAGCGCACACCCCATACGGCCTCACGCGGCGGGCCAGGCCACCGGCCCGCTGCGGGTCGAGCCACCGACACGCGGCGTGTCAGGCCACCGGCCCGCGGCGCGTCAAGCCACCGGAGCGAACGGGGTGCGGCCGCGAGCCAGCAGCATCGCCGCGAGGCCGAACGCGATCGCGCTCAGCGGCCAACCCAGCGCAAGCCGGGCGATACCCAGCCACCCGACCTCGCCCCCGAGGTACAGCGGCAGCTCGACCGCGGTCCGGATCGCCGGGGGCGCCAGCATGATCAGGGTCAGCCGATCCGCCACGCGCAGCACCCCGCGGTCGGAACGCATCGCGCTGGTGTCGTCGAGCGCCCAGCCGACCGCGAACCCCAGCAGCGGACGACGGACCAGCCACGAGCACAACAGGAGCAGCGCGAACGCCCCGCGCTGGACGATGTTGGGCAGGAACACGTCCTCGGCCTGGCCGGTGATCGACGCGAGGACGGCACCGACACCGATCGCGACGATCCCGTTGACGACGAACTGCTTGGTCGACCGCTGCACGAGCCGAACGACCAGCAGGACGAGCGCCACGGAACCACCGGCGATCAGCGAGGGTTCCAGCTCCTCCGTGACGACGTAGGCCAGCGCGAACGCCGCCAGCGGCACGGTGACCTCGAGACCTCCGCGGACACCGCCGAACATCGCCGCGAGCTGGGAACGGACGGCCTCCTCGACGGTGCCTGGCGGTGCGCCAACCTCAGCCTGCGCCGCCCGGGTCGGGGGTTCCTGCTCACCTGGCCTGGTGGCACCGGGGAGGTGATCGTGCGGATCGCCGCGTGCCATGGGGTCGTGCTCCATCGGCAGCACCTCCCACCTGGATCGCCGGTACGCGCAGCCAAACGTAGCGGTCGACCCTCGGGGCGCGTCCGTCGGGAGGACGTGCTGCTGCCCTTCACGCGGCGACGCGCAGACCCCGTCAGTCGGGCGG
>SKNP01000394.1 GCA_007120485.1 Nitriliruptoraceae bacterium | reverse complement strand
TGCCGGCGGCCAGCCAGCCCATCCCGAACTCGGTGATGCGGTCAGCGACCGAGGTGGTGGCCGGTGCGCCGCCGACGAACGCCTCGTAGAAGTTGGCCGCCCGCATGTACTCGATGTTGATGAGCAGGATCCCGAGCAGCGCGATGCCACGCAGGACGTCCAGGACCGGCTCGCGCTGGCTCGGAGCGGTCGGCGTGATCGCAGCCGGATGCTCGTCACCGGGTACGTGGTCACCGACGTGATGCGGTGTGGACGCCATCGTCGCCTCCTGAGATGCGTCGACCGGCCATGCCCAACGGCCGCGACCTGCCCGTGACGGCGGGACCCACGAGATGAACCCACCCACTCGCATGCTCACATGCCGCTCACACCTGCCCCAGGGTCGGAGGGCCCTGTCCGGTCCGGTGGTCGGGCACCTCCGACGGTCGTGCTGCGGCCAGCGCGGCTCAGACGGGCGCGCTGATGGGCCCGCCCTCAGCTGGACCGGATCCGTGACTCCTGGCACATGAGGTCGCCGGGGGAGGTGTCTAGGTTCGGTCGAGTCGGTAGGTGGCCAGCAGTCGAGGTGCGTATGTCGGTCGTGGAACTGGAGCAGGTAGGGGTCCGGTACCGGGAGATCATCGCGCTCGGCGAGGTAGACACGGTGGTTGGCCAGGGTGAGGTCGTGGCCGTCCTGGGTCCGAACGGTGCGGGCAAGTCGACGCTGTTCGAGGTCGTGGTGGGGTTGGTGCGTCCAACGACCGGTTCGGCTCGGGTGCTCGGCAGCGCTCCCGGGGGTGCACGCCACTCGGTCGGCGCGATGCTGCAGCATGCGGGGCTGCCGGACCAGGTCAGCGTGGAGGAGCTGGTTCGGCTCGTCGGGCGCAGCTACCCGACGGCCTTACTGCCGGAGGCCGTGCTGGACCGCGTGGGATTGACCGCCAAACGCGACCGGACGGTGGGAGTGCTGTCGGGCGGTGAGCGACAACGCTTGTTGCTGGCGATGGCCATCATCGGGGAACCATCGCTGCTGGTGCTCGACGAACCAACGGCGGCGATGGACCTCGAGGCACGGGCCAGCTTCTGGGAACGGGCCCGGGCCAGCGTGGGAGACGGCGCGACGCTGCTCTTCGCGACCCACGACCTCGCGGAGGCGGATGCGGTGGCGGACCGGGTGCTCGTGTTGCGGGGAGGGCGCTTGATCGCTGACGCCCCGCCCGCCGTGCTCAAGCAGCAGGTCCCCGGCGTGGTGGTCTCGCTGGCAACCGATGCTCCAAGCGAGGTCGTCGCGGCCTGGGATGGCATCGACCGCGTGGAAGCGATGGACGATGGGCCGCCGGAAGGCGGGGCACGGGGGCTCCGGATCTGGGCGGATGTCGCGGAGAACGTCGTCGTGCCGCTCGTGGATGCCGGCTACCGGATGGACCGCCTGTCGGTGAGCGAAGCGGATCTCGAGGACGCGTTGGCGCAGCTGGCTGAGCCGTCGGTGCCGCCGATGACGCGGCCGTTGGGAGCGGTGCGATGAGCCGTGCACACAGCCTCGAGATCGGTGACCCGAGGACGTCCGGGCCGTCCGAGCTCCAACGCAACCGCGGCTGGCTGACGCTGCTGGCAACCCAGGTAAGGGTGGAGCTACGGAGCACCGCGCGATCGACGCAGTTCGTGGTGGGTGCCGTGGCGCTCCCGGCGCTGTTGTACGCGATGTTCGGGCTGTCCAACGCCGCACCGTCGAACGTGCTGCCGGACGGGACCCACGTCGGCACCATGATGATGGTGTCGTTCTGCGCCTACGGCGTCGTGTCGTTGGCGATCTTCACGTTCGGGGAGAGCATCGCCCAGGAACGTGGGCGTGGGTGGGTCCGCACCATGCGTGCGACCCCGCTGCCGACGTGGAGCTACCTCGGCGCCAAGATGGCGCTCGCGTTCGTCGGTGGGATCCTGATCGTGGCTTCGATCGCTGGCCTGGCGGTGACCGCAGGCAACGTCCGGCTGGATGCGGGCACGTGGCTGGCCCTGACGGCAACCGTGTTGGCTGGCGGCCTGGTCTTCAGCACGTTGGGTTTCGCGATCGCCTACGCGACCTCGCCGCGTGCCGCGACCGCCATCGCCAACCTGATCTTCCTGCCCCTGGCGTTCCTGTCCGGCTTCTTCGTACCCCTGGGCGAGTTGCCGTCGGTGCTCGCCGACATCGCCGTGTGGCTACCCACGTTCCACTTCGGACAGTTGGCCTGGCAGCACGTCGCCCCCGCCGCCGACGCCGAGGTGTGGACGGGTGTCGCGCCGAGCGGCGTGACGGTGCACCTCGCCTGGGTGCTCGGCTACGCGGTGGTGTTCGCCGGGATCGCTGCGCTCGCAAGTCGGCGGAGCGCGATCACCGGCCGGACCTGACACCGAGGACGGCGTCGAGGTGGCCGGGCAGCCTGACGATGACGCACCGGGACGCTCGAGGCTCGGCCAGGGCGGCCATGACTTGCGGCACCTGTCCATGCGCCGTCGATGCGCGTACCGTGACGTCATGGATGTCGCGGCCTCGGAGCGAGCCGGGGCACTGGCAGGGTTGATCGCCAGTGCGACCGTGGGGGTGCCCGTCCTCCTGGAGCTGCTCGGCGGCCCGACCCGTCCACCGGTGTGGGCCGTCTGGCTGTGGTGGGGTTGCTACCTGGGCTACCTGGGGGCCTTCGTGCTACTCAGCCAGGTGCCGGACGACCGTCGACCGACGTGGCTGGCCGACCGGCCCTTGCTCGTCGCCCAAGGAGCGTTCGGCGCGGTCGCCTACGTGCTCGCACCGGCCGACGGCTGGGCGGTGGTGCTGTTGGTGGTGACCGCAGCCACCGCCGCCTACGTCCTGTCACGGCGTGGCACGATCGCCGTGGTGACGGCGCAGATGCTGCTGATCGCCCTGGTCACCTTCCGTACCGAGGACGCCCTCGTGGCGGTGATCATCTCGGTGATCGTGTTCAGCAGCTTCCAGGTGTTCGCCGTGCTGGTGATCCTGAGCCAGCGAAGCGAGGCCACCGCCCGGGCCCATCTGGCCGAGGCGCATGCAGAGCTCCGTGCGACGACCACGCTGTTGGAAGCTTCGAGCCGCAACGCGGAACGCGTCCGCATCGCCCGTGACCTGCACGACGTGGTCGGTCACCACCTCACCGCCCTGATCCTGGAGCTGGAGTCGTCAGCCCAGGCGGAACCGGCGAGCGACCACGTGCACCTCGACCGGGCCCGCAGCATCGCCCGGAACCTCCTCGGCGCGGTCCGGGGCGCCGTCGGCGACCTGCGTGACCACCAGCCGGCGCTCCGGGACGCCCTGGCGAACGTGACGCACCTGCCCCAGCCGCAGGTCGAACTGTCCGTCGAGGAGGGACTGGACGTCGACGATGCCACCTCGTTGGCCTTGATCCGTTGCGTCCAGGAGGTCGTCACGAACACGGCGCGACACGCCGACGCCACGAAGCTCCAGATCGGCATCCGGAGCGGGCCAGGGGGAGCGGTCCAACTCGACGCCCACGACGATGGACGAGGAACGACCCGACTGCAGCCAGGCAGCGGTCTCAACGGCCTCACTGAACGCATCGATGCCCTCGGCGGCACCGTCGAGTTCGTCACCGCGCCCGGCCACGGCATGCGGGTGACCGCATGGATTCCGTCCCGATGATCGAGATCTGCGTGGTCGACGACCAGACGCTGGTTCGCCAGGGCATCCGCAGCCTGCTGTCCTACAGCGACGAGGTCACCGTCACCGCCGAAGCCAGCGACGGCGACCAGGCCCTCCAGGTCATCCAACAGCACCGCCCGGACGTCGTCCTCCTCGATCTGCGTATGCCACGGCGCGACGGGATCGAGACCCTCGACGCGCTGCGGGCCCGAGGGGACACGACCCCCGTGCTCGTGCTCACCACCTTCGACGACGACGACCTCGTACAACGAGCGCTGCAGGCTGGCGCAGACGGGTACCTCCTCAAGGACGTCACCTTCGAGCATCTCGTCGCCGCGATCCTCGCCCTCGCGAACGGCGGGACCCACGTGGAACCGGCGGTCACCGAGCGCCTCCTTCACGCCGTCGCCTCCTGGCCATCGCCCGACCTCCACGACGGGTTACCCCGGGCGGTGGACCTGACCGCTCGGGAACTCGAGGTGCTGCGGCTGATGGCCGCTGGCTACGCCAACCGCGAGATCGCCGACACGCTCTACCTCGCTCCGGGCACGGCCAAGAACCACGTCTCCAGCGTGCTGCTGAAGCTCGGTGTCCGCGACCGCACCCGTGCGGTCCTCCGAGCGCTCGACCTCGGGCTCTTCGGGCCACGCGATCAGGGCGTCGACGGTCCGTCGCGGTAGCGCCCCGCATCCCGGTCAGGACGGGCAGGGCTCGCTTGGATCGGACCCGTGACCGAGCGGTCCTACCGGTGACACCCGCCCCCACGCCATGCCTCACCGCCGGTTCCGGCGGCGGAAGAGCACGGCCGATGTCGGGATCGCCACGGCCACGATGGCGACGCACCAGACGAACGCGCGCCAGCCGTGGCCGCCCACCTCGGTGCCGAGGAGCAGGGCGCGCACGGTCTCGATGGCCGGGGTCAGGGGCTGGTTCTCCGCGAACGTCCGAAGCGGCCCGGGGAGGGTGTCGGGCGGGACGAACCCGCTGGAGACGTAGGGCAGGAACAGCACGGCGAACGAGAACCCGCTGGCGGCTTCCACGGACCTGGCCGCCACGCCGACGATCACCGCGAGCCACGCGACCGCGAGCACGTAGAGGCTGATCACACCGACGACGGCCAGCCAAGCTCCGGGACCAGCGACGGCCCCGAACCCGAGCACGATCGCGACCCCGACCACCAGCGAGGCGGAGAACAGCGTGCGCAGCAGTGCAGCCGCGACGTGGCCGGCGAACAGCGCGGCCGGCGACGCGGGCAGCGCACGTAGCCGGTCGATCGTGCCGGTGGTCAGGTCCTGGTTGACCGCGGTGGCGGTCAACGCCGCGCCGTAGCCCGAGGTCAGCACCACGATGCCCGGTACGACGTAGTCGAGGTAGCTGCCCGGCGTATCGAGCGCGCCCCCGAAGACGTACACGAACGCCAGCAGGATCAGAACGGGCAACAGCACGGTGACCAGTAGCCCATCCAGGCTGCGCAGCTCGTGTCGGATGCTGCGGCCGGTCAACGCCGAGGTGTCGGCAAGCAGCCAGCCGATCGGCGAACGGTCGGCCGCGACCGTCGGGGTCATCGGGTCGCTCCCGGGCGCGGCGTTGAGGTGACGGCGAAGAACACGTCGTCGAGGGTCGGAGTGCTGGCCTGGGTCCGCTCGAGCGCGATCCGTGCGTCGGCCAGCGCGTTCAAGGTGGATCGCAGCTCGTCCGGACCGGCCAGGGTGAGCGTCACGGTGCGCTCCGCACGATCGATGGACGCCGTGGGCAGGACGCTGACCGCTCGGTCGAGGTCGGCGGAATCCCGCAGGTACACCGTCAGTCGCTCGGTCCCGATCTGTTCCTTGAGTCGCTGCGCGGTGCCGCGCGTCATCACCCGGCCGTGGTCGAGCACCGCGATCTCGTCAGCGAGCACGTCCGCTTCCTCGAGGTACTGCGTCGTGAGCAGTACCGTGACCCCGTCGTCGGCCAGTTCGCGGATGACCTGCCACAGGGTTCGGCGGCTGTGGGGATCGAGCCCGGTGGTCGGCTCGTCGAGGAAGAGCACCGGCGGGGTGGCGACCAGGCTGGCCGCCAGGTCGAGCCGTCGACGCATGCCGCCCGAGTAGGTGCACACCCGCTCGTCCGCCGCGTCGGTGAGGTCGAACCGCTCGAGCAGCTCCGCGATGCGCTGGTGGATGAGGGCACGATCGAGGTGGGCGAGCCGGCTCAGGAGCCGCAGGTTCTCACGGCCAGTCAAGAGCTCGTCGACCGAGGCGTACTGGCCCGTCAGGCCGATCCTGCGGCGCACGGCGGCCGCCTGCCGGACGACGTCGTGTCCACAGACCCGGACCTGGCCCGCATCGAACGGCAGCAGCGTCGCGAGGATCCGGACGAACGTGGTCTTGCCCGCGCCGTTCGGCCCGAGGAGGCCCACGATCGTGCCGCGCGAGACGTCCAGGTCGATCCCCTGGAGGACCGGCTGGCCCCCGAAGGACCTGTGGAGGCCTTCGACCTGCACCACGGCGTCCATCGGCGCACCTCACCGGTTGCTTGTGTATAGCATACACAGTGCGTATAAAATACGCTAGAGTGTGCGCGGTACGCCGACGGTCCACCGGTCGCTACAGTCACCGGTGATGGCCGGATCCGACCCACCGCAGGTCCCCGAGAGCCTCCAGCGCCTCTGGGGCGTCTCGTCCGTCGTCGCGCGGGGGGCACGGCCGGCGCTCAGCGTGGATCGGATCGTCGCCGCGGCCATCGAGCTCGCGGACGAGCACGGCCTCGCGGCCGTCTCGATGGGTCGAGTCGCTGAGCACCTCGGTGTCTCCACCATGGCGCTCTACCGGCACGTCGCCAGCAAGGACGAGCTCCTGACCTTGATGGTTGACGGGGCTGCGGGTCCACCACCCGAACTGCCGCTCGACGCTGGTTGGCGGACCGCCACCGACGTCTGGGCGCGAGCGCTTGCCCTCCGGACCAGGGGATGGGTCGTCGAGGTGCCGATCTCCGGCCCGCCCCTCGGGCCGAACTCCGTCGCCTGGATGGAGGCTGGCCTGCAGGCCCTGCGCGATAGCGGCCTCGGGCCGCTGGAGCGGGTGGCGGTCGTCACGACGCTATCCGGCTACGTGCGTCAACACACCGCCCTGCTGCAGGACATGCACACCCGAAGCGGCGGGCGCGCCCAACACGAGATCGAGTTCGAGTGGCGCCGGACGCTCGCGAACCTGGTCGACCCCGAACGGTTCCCCGAGGTCAGCGCCGTGCTCGCCATGGCCGATCTCGCCGCGGATCCCGGTACGCCCGCGGACGGCGCGGACGCTGCGGACAGCCCCGACCCGGCGGACGACCCCGACTTCGACTTCGGCCTCGCCTGCATCCTCGAAGGGGTCGCTCGGCTGGCCGAGCGCGAACGAGATGAGACCGTGGATCCGACCCACACCCGCATCGCCGACGACCGCTGAGACCCAGAGGTGACGTGGCAGCCTGGCGCTCGGGTGCCAGCGACGTGGGTCGCTGGGCTCGTGCCGAGACCGCCAGTGTCCGTGACCTGGGCCGAGCCGGAACCCTGAGCGTGCGTCCTCGTCCGGCGCGCTAGTCGTCCCAGAACCCGATCTCCGATCCGAACGTCCGCACGACCGCGGTGATCGGTCCGTGT
Source organism: Nitriliruptoraceae bacterium (assembly GCA_007120485.1). Taxonomy (GTDB): domain Bacteria; phylum Actinomycetota; class Nitriliruptoria; order Nitriliruptorales; family Nitriliruptoraceae; genus SKTG01. Next base: position 1,009 of record SKNP01000394.1, on the reverse strand, counting down.
AGCTCGCGGCGGATCGCGGCCGGGTCGCGGGGCGGCGCCTCGAGCCAGGTGACCAGCGTGTCGAGGGGGCAGCCTGGCTCGAGCTCGCTCCACCTCGCGGCGCAGGCACGTCGGTCCGTCGACCACGTGGCGTCCCGCACGGAGACCAACCCGGCGACGGCGAGCAGCGACTTGCGCGCGATCTGTGTCCCGAGCCGTGCGACATCCGTGTCGGCCTCGACCTCCTGCTTCCACTGCTCTGCGTGGTGGGCGATGTCGCCGTTGAACCCGCGGGCCGCACGTGCGTCGGCCGGGACGTCGGGTAGGTCGGCGGCCGGATCGGCGCCCGAGAGGTGCACGCCGTAGTGGCGGACGAACGCGCGGAAGCCGTAGCCCTCGTCATCGTCTGTTTCGAGGTCCGACCACGAGGTGGGAGCGATGCTCACCTCACGGCACTGGTCCCGGAACCTCGCCGAGAGCTCGGTGGAGATCCGTTCGGCCTCATGACCCGCTAGACCGACCGTCAGCAGATCGACGTCCGACGCCGGGACCGTCGCGGTGCCGGTCGCCACCGACCCATAGACGTACAAGGCCCCTCGTCCCGCGACGGCATCGATCGCCGCCCGAAGCACCTCGTCGTACGTAGCGGCGATCGTGCGGCGGGACGCTCCCGTGCGGATCATCCCTTCGGGTGTGACGCCTTCTCGTGGGTCAGGCATGTCGTCCGCCCCTCCCGCTTGGATCCGTCAGTGTGCCTGGCGCACCGCATCTCCACCGGGCACCGGGGTCCACGTCCGCGGGTTCTCGCATCCGTGCGGCGGGGGCCTATCGTGCGCTCCGCGTGGCTGGGGCACCCGCTCGTTCCACGACGCGAACCCGACCGACGAAGACCCAAGGGGCACCTGATGCGAACGACACTCCGACTGGTTGCGCCGCTCGCCGCGGTCCTGCTGCTCGCGGCAGCCTGCAGCGACGACCCGGTCGTCGACGACGGCGCCGAAGAGACCGTCGACGACGGTGACGACGCCGG
>SKNP01000430.1 GCA_007120485.1 Nitriliruptoraceae bacterium | reverse complement strand
CGATGTCGATGCCGCACACCTCGGAGACCCTCAGCCCGTTGAGCAGCAGCAGACACGCCATCGCATACACCGGCCCGCCGGTGTGCTCGGCGGCGTTGAGCCAGTCCGCCAGCTCATGACGGGTTAGCCGGATCTGGCGTGGGGTCTCGTCACGTGACGGACGGCGGACCGCGGCGATCGGGGTGGTGTCGCACAGCCCGGTCTGAACCAGCCAGCGGTAGAACGACGCGAGTACCGACAGGTCGTGGCAGACGGTGTTGATCGAACCGACCTGGCGTTCGAACCAGCGCAGGTACAGCTCGACATGCGTGCGTTCGACGTCGAGCGGGTCGAGTTGGTGGGCGGTGCACTACGCGAACCAGCGGTGCAACTGTTGCAGGTAGGCGGTGCGGGTGTTGGCGTTGCGGTAGCCGGCCAGGAACGCGCCGGTCAGACGGTGCAGACGAAGCTCGGTGGACGGATCGCGGACGGTCACGGTGACATCGCTCATCGAACGGCTCCTGGCCGAGGCACGCACGTCCACGACCACGACCAACGAAACACTGCCCGGCGCATTTCGGCGACCCCGCCCGGTCACCTGCGGCGGTTGTCGCCCGGTTCGAGAAACGGTCCACGCACCGACCGGGGCGTCCGGTTCAGTCGTCTCCGCGCCGGGGGATGCTGATCGCGCCGACGAACGCGCCGAAGGTCGCGAACGCGAAGATGCTGCCGCCGAGGTAAGCGATCCAGAGTCCCAGCGAGTGGTGATCAGGAACCGACAGCGCCGCGTAGGTTCCCATGGCCAGGCCGAGGGGGACGCCGACCAGTGCCCCGATCCGGGCTCGGGTTCGCGCCGAGATTGTCGACGCCGGTTCCGTTGGGATGTGCTGAACTTCTCGCGGCATGGCGGGCTCGGTTTCGCTGGGTGAGGGTGGCTTGCCGGTTCGGTGGAACGGTGGTGGGCAACTCCGACGGCTGATGGGGTCATCGCTGGGCGGGTGGGTAGCTCCTGGCGCCCTGCGCAGGGCGGTCGCCGGGGGAGGTGCGCGGGTATGCTGTTACGCGATGCTGGGGTGGTGGACGAGCGTGTCGGACAGGTGTGTCCGCAGGATGTGGTCGAAGCGGGCAGGGTCGTCGTCGCAGAGGCAGTCGAGGAGCTGCTGGTGCTCGTCGATAATGTGGTCACTGCGGCTGCGCATGGCGTCTTGGCGGGCGAACAGCATCTGACGTTGCCGGTTGGACAACCGTTCGCCGAGGTCGATGAGGTAGGGGTTGCCGCCGACCGTGAGGAAGGCGGCGTGGAAGTCGACGGAGAGCTCTACGAACCGCCGCATGTCCCCGACGGCGAGCACCTCCCGCTGTTCCTGGATCGCCGGGAGTAGATCGACCGCGAGCTGGGCCCGGACCTCGGAGGTGGCACGAGTCACGCCGCTGGCCTCCAGGGCGACCCGGGCGTCGACGATGTTCGCCACGTCCTCGGAGGTGAGGCCCCTGACCAGGGCGCCGCTCTTGGGGTAGATGCGGATCCACCCTTCGTCTTGGAGGCGGGCGAGGGCGGCTCTGACCGGTGTCCGGCTCATGCCGAGCTGCGAGGCGAGCTGGCTCTCGCTGAGCATCGACTCGGCCGGGAAGGTGCCGTCGATGATCGCCTGGCGGATGTAGGCGATCGCACGTTCGGCGCTGCTCGGTGTCTTGTTCCCGGTTCCGGTCACCGTTGGCCTCTCGCGTAGTGCAGCAGGGGGCAGGCAAGCAAGCCATCGCTACCAGCTTCCCCCGGCGGCGCAGAAGTAGGATACAACTTGCATCCCAGCCTGTCGCCCGTTGCTCCGAACGTCGGCTCCCCGCCATCGAGGTGTTATGTCCCGCCGTCTGATCGCCCCGAGCGTGGCGCTGCTGGTCGCGCTCGGGCTCGTGGTCGTCGCCTTCACCGGCGACGATTCCCCCGTGCTGGTCGACACCTCGAGCGCGGACTCGTCGTCGCTCGATGACGACGTTCCCAGCAGCGAACGGATGGCGTCGCTGCGCGTCGAGCCGGACGCCGGCCTGTCGGTCGGTGACCCGGACGCGCCGATGGTCATGGTGGCCTTTGAGTCCTTCGGGTGCCTGTGGTGCGGGGTGTTCCATCGCGAGACCCTGCCGATGGTGATGGGGGACTGGGTGGACACCGGCCGCCTGCGCATCGAGACGCGACTCCTGCCCTATGAACCACGCGCCGTGCCAGGGGCGAGGATCGCCGCGGCAGCCGCGCAGCAGGACCTGTATTGGGAACTCGCCGAGCACCTCTACCCGTTCATCGCCGGCACCGACGCGCCGCCGATGGGTCGCGAGCTGACCCCCGCCGAGCTCGCCGCCTACCAGGTTCGCCAGAGCCAGGAAGCGCTGCTCGAACAGACCGAGCTCGCCGCCCAGCGGATCGGCCTCGACATGGACCGACTGCGGGCGGACCTGGCCGACCAGGCCACAGCTGAGACCGTCGAGCACGACCAGCAGCTCGCGTGGGAGCTGGGCTTCACAGGGACTCCGGCGTTCGTCGTCAACGGCGTACCGCACGGCGGGTACTCCGGCCCGGAACGCTTCTCCGCGTTCCTCCAGGCCGTGTACGACGCGTCGGAGGGCTGAGCTGATGGCTGGCCTCGGGTCTGAGGTCAGCTTCGTCGCCGCGTTCGCCGGTGGACTACTCGCGCTGCTGAGCCCCTGCGGCGCGCTGCTGTTGCCGTCGTTCTTCGCCTACGCCTTCGACCGACGCGGCCGCATGATCGCACGCACCGGGATCTTCTACCTCGGTCTGATCACGACGCTGGTCCCGCTCGGCATCTCGGCGTCGGTCGCGACGCGGTTCGTGCGCACCCAGCAGGACACGGTCCTGACCGTGGCAGGCCTCGCGGTCATCGTGCTGGGCGTGCTGATGCTTTCCGGCTCAGGGTTCAAGCTGCTGCCCGATCGTCTGCGCGCCGGCGAGAACGGGCAGTCGACCTCGCGCACGGCTTACCTGCTGGGGCTGGTGTACGGGATCACCGGGTTCTGTACCGGGCCGATACTCGGCAGCATCCTGGTCATCGCCGCGGTCAGCGGCCGTCCCGCGCAAGGCGGCGCACTGCTGGCGGTGTACGCGCTGGGCATGGCCGTCCCCCTCGCGCTGCTGTCGCTGGTGTGGGAAAGCATCGGCGCGGGAACCATGCGCTGGCTGCGGGGACGCGAGGTCACGATCGGACGGTGGCGCGTCCACTCAACCTCGCTGATCACCGGGCTGCTCCTTATCGGCGTAGGGGCCCTCCTCGTCACCGGCAGTGGGACCTTCGAGTCCGGCGACCTCGCGCTGGTCGGTGCACGGGCCGAGGAGATGGCGCAGACCGCCGGGCGTCGCGTCCCCGACCGGACGCTGGCCCTGCTCCTCGCGGCGGTCGCCGGCGGCTGGTTCATCCACCGCTGGCGCGCCGAGGACCCGCAGAAGCCCTCGCCCGAGACCGGAAGGATGTGACCTCGAGATCACGAGACGCCAGGCACGAGCGAAGTGGCGTTGACCAAGGGACGGCCGGCCGTCGCGATCTGCCCCGCCACGAGCGAATCGGTTCCGACGCACGAGCGACCTCCACCCGCCTCAGCGCTCCACCGGGCGGAAACGCCCGTGACTGCCACCCGCCGGCGGGGTCAGGGACACCTACTCAGCGGAGTGCCTGAAGCCCTGCGGCCGTCGGCGTGAAACCACAGGTGTTGATGTAGAACGGGTCAAGATCGCTCTCCCAGTCCACGTGAAGCCACTCGCAGCACGCCTCTGCAGCACCGCGAACCCGAAGGTGTTCCTGGGCTACTCGGACAGCACGACTATCCAGATGGCACTGTTGCGAGCGGGCATCAGGTCGTTCTACGGCCCCGCGATCATGGCAGGCTTCGGTGAGAACGCCGGTCTGCACGACGACCTGCTCGAGGGGGTCAAACGCACCCTCTTCGAGCCGGCCGCACGGCTCGAGTGGCCCGAGAACCGTGACGGGTGGACCGTGGAGCTGCTCGACTGGTCGGATCCCGCTACCCAGCAACAACGGCGTGGGCTGCACGAGCACCGGGTGGCGCTGGCACGGCGGCGTCACCCGTGAGGGCACCGCGGTGGTCGGCTGCCTCGAGGTGCTGGACTTCCTGCGCGGCACGGCGTGGTGGCCTCCACTCGACGGCGCGGTGCTGCTGCTCGAGACCAGCGAAGATCGGCCCCCGCCGGGGACGATGACCTACCTGCTGCGCTCACTGGCAGCGACCGGCGAGTTGCACCGGCTCGCAGGCATCGTGTTCGGCCGTCCGGGCGGCGCCGACCTACCGGTTCGCGAACACCTCGCCTACGACCAAGCCATCCTGCGCGTGGTCCGGGACGAGGAAGCACTGCACGAACTGCCGGTCGTGACCAACGTCGACTTCGGTCACACCGACCCGATCTGGACCGTGCCCCAGGGCACGCAGCTCCGCATCGATCCGGCCACTTCCACGCTGACCTTCCTCGAACCAGCAGTCACCTGACGCGGCCCTGAGGCACGGCCTCCACAGCGCAGCTCTGAACGTCTCCAGCGAGACCCGCCCGCGATGCTGTCGAGGTGTCGTGTCATCCACCCGCTGTGGCGCGCCTCATCCTCCCCTGGGAGTCGTGCAAGCCGTCTACGCAGCGCCCGCGTGGGTGAGTAGGTTGCGGACGTCACGGGCGGATGATGACCGAGAGCGTGCTCGACCGCATCGGCTTCTGGGACGCGCAGGCAGCGAGCACGACCTCAGGACCGACCCGCAACGGTGACGGAGCCGGCATGGCCGCTGTCCCTCTACTCGACTCCGGGCGGCTGCGACTGCGCGGCTGGACATCAAGCGATGCTGACGCGCTGCGTCGCATCTACGGGGACCCGGTGACCATGCGCTACATCGGCGAGGGCCTGGCGACCGAGGCCGCCCGACTCGCGGCGGCATGGGTGTGGGAGACGCTCGAGGTCGATCGGCTCATCCATCTGATCCGGCCGGACAACCACGCCTCGATCCGGGTCGCGGAGAAGCTCGGGGCTGCCTTCGACCATCGCATGGATGTGGGTGGCACGTCCGACCGTGCTCGACGGACCTGACCGACGGGGAGCGATCCGACCTTCGACCGCGACGGTCGCGGTGTCAGCCTGTGAGTAGCGTTGCCAGGGACCCGCCGTGGAGGATGTCGTCCATGATCACCCCCAACTACCTCGAGCTGTCCGCCCCCGACCTGGCAGCGTCCCGATCGTTCTACGAGGACGCCCTGGGGTTCACCTTCACCGACTACGGCGACGCCTACGCCGCCGCCGAGGGCGCTCCGGTCGAGATCGGCCTGGCCGCCGGCAGCGAGCCAGCCGCGCCCCTGCCGACCTTCGAGACCGACGATCTCGAACAAGCGCAGGCCGCTGTGGTCGCTGCTGGCGGACGGATCACTCGGGACACCTTCGCCTACCCCGGTGGGCGTCGGTTCCAGTTCCTCGACCCGGGCGGCAACGAACTGGCGATCTACCAGACCGGCTGATCACCTCCGGCGACCCGAAGCACATGATCCCGGCAGCCTGATGCGTCCTGTGGTCCGTCGGAACGACGGGGTCATCGATGGGTTGGCGCGTACCACGTCCGCGATCCACATCCGGTCACACGCGATCACACCTGACGGCTGAACTCGCGCGTCGCGCTCAGGCCCAGGGCGCCCCGGTGAGCTCCTCGCGCCGCGGCGGGTCCCCACCGGTACGCGTGCAGGTCACCGCCGCGGTGTGGGCGGCAGCCTGGAGCGCCTCGACGAGCTGGGCGTCGGTCGCGGCGCTGAGCGCGTCCGGATCCAGCAGGCCGGCGTGGTCGCACCAGGCGAGGAGCCCGGAGGTGAACGCGTCCCCCGCACCGACGGTGTCGGCGACCACCACGGGCTCACCTGCCACCTCGACGGTCGTCCCGTCGGGGCGGAGACCCACCGCGCCGTCCGGCCCGCGGGTCACCACGACCAGCGCCGGGCCCGATGCGGCCCAACGTCGAGCGGTCACCAGCGGGTCGTCCGCGTCCGGGTCGAGCAGGCGCAGGTCCTCGTCGCTGACCTTGACCAGGTCGACCTCGGCGACCAGTGCCTCGACCGTGGCCGCGTAGGCCGCGCGGTCGGTGATCATCGTCGGCCGGACGTTGGGGTCCAGGCTGGTGAAGCCGTCGGTGGTGGCGAGCAGCTCCACCAGGGCAGGCCCGGCCGGATCGGTGGCCGCGGTCACGGCGCCGAACGAGACGTGCACCGCCGCCTGTTCCGGGAGGAACTGGACGGCGTCATGCACCGGCTGGGTGGCCGAGGTTCCGTGCAGGTAGAAGCCGTAGGTGGCCGTCGCCTGGTCGTCGAGGTGGACCACCGCCAAGGTGGTCGGCTGGTCGGTGCGGGGAGCGAACGCGAGCGAGACGCCGGCGTCCTCGAGCTGCTCGACCAGCCGCTGGCCGAACCCGTCGGTCGACAGCGCGCCGAGGTAGGCGGTCGTGCGGCCAAGTCGGCCGAGACCGACGGCGACGTTGTACGGCGAGCCGCCGGGTAACGGGGCCAGCAGCCCGTCCCGTGGTGCCAGGTCGACCAACGCCTCGCCAGCGACCACGATCATCGATCCGCCTCCTGCGCCGCGTCCAGCAACCGGCGTTCGTCCTCGTCGAGCGGTGCATCATCGCGAGGGTCGTCGGCCACGTCGAGTTCGATGATCGCGGCGCTGTCCTCGGGCAGGACGAGCTCGCCGTCGATCAGGGTCGCCGCGGCGTCGGATGCGTAGGCCAGGCGGCTGTCCTCGGGTAGGACCAACCCGGCCGGCCCCTGCCCGTCGCCGACGTGGAGCGCGACCAGGACCTCGCTGCCGCGCTCGATCACCACGACCGGACCCTCATCCACGACCCACTCGACCGGTGAGCCGTCGGTGAGCGCCGGCAGCGTGCGGCGGACGGCCAGCAGCTGCCGGGTGCGCTCGAGCTGGGAGCTGGGGTCGCCGAGCTGTGCCTCGACGGTGTGCTCGTCGGTGTGGTTGGCGCCCAGCGCCAGCCACGGGTGGCCGGTCGTGAACCCGAGGTGCTCGCCGGGGCGCCACGGCATCGGGGTGCGCTGCGGGTCGCGGCCGTGGGTGCCTGGATAGCGGCGCGCGATCGGATCCTCCGCGACGTCGTCGGGCAGCTGACCGTCGGCCAACCCGAGCTCGTCGCCCTGGTAGAGGAACGGGGTGCCGGGCAGCCCGCACAGCAGCGTCAGGTAGGCGAGCGACCGGCGGGCACCGACCTGGCCACCGCCGAACCGGGTCGCCGCCCGCGGGTCGTCGTGGCTGGACAGCGGCCACGCCAGTCGGTCCCCCGAGAGCTCCACGTACGGTCGCAGCCGCTGGCGGATGGCGTCCGCGTCCCAGTCGACCTTCAGCGTCTCGAAGCAGAACGCGGCGTGCAGCGCGTCGTCGTCGAGGTAGCGGGCGAGCTTGGCCGCGTCCAGCAGGTAGACCTCGCCGAGCAGGACCGCGTCGTTCGGGTCGGCCAGCCGCCGCCAGTCGCGGTAGATGTCGACCACCCCCGGCTGGTCCAGGTCGTGCACGTGGGTGAACCGGTCGAAGATCTCCCCGGGGGTCGCGTCGTCGGGCACCGGGTCGGACAGCGCGGGGTTGTCGCGCAAGCCCTCGTCCTCGACCAGCGAGTGGGCGACGTCGATCCGTACGCCGTCGGCGCCGCGGTCGAACCAGGTGGTCAGGATCCGCTCGAACGCCGCGTGGACGCGTGGTTCGGCCCAGTTGAGGTCGGGTTGCTCCGGCAGGAACAGGTGCATGTAGTACTCGCCGGAGGCGTCGTCGTAGGTCCAGGCCGGACCGCCGAAGTGGCTGACCCAGTTGTTGGGCGGGCCGCCGTCGGGGGCCGGGGGCTGCCACACGTAGAAGTCGCGGTGCTCGGCGTCCGGGGAGGACCGCGCGTCGAGGAACCACGGGTGCTGATCGGAGGTGTGGTTGGGGACCAGGTCGATCAGGACCTTCAGTCCGAGGTCGTGGGCGTCGTCGAGCAGCCGCTGGAAGCCCGGCAGGTCACCGTAGGTCGGGTCGACGTCGAGGTAGTCGGCGACGTCGTAGCCGTGATCGGCCTGCGGCGAGGGGTAGAACGGGGTGAGCCACACCACGTCGACGCCCAGGTCGGCGAGGTAGGGCAGGTGGGCCCGGACGCCCTCGAGATCACCCACCCCATCCCCGGAGGAGTCCGCGAACGAGCGGACGTAGATCTCGTAGCCGACCGAGCCCTGCCACCACTCCGGCATCCACTGCTCCTCCTCGATGCCGCCCAACCTAGTGG
>SKNP01000410.1 GCA_007120485.1 Nitriliruptoraceae bacterium | reverse complement strand
AGGAGCCGAACGTCCTAGTGTGACCAAGACGAACGTCCCGACCGTTACGAAAGCGCTTGCAGGAACGACCTCCGACCGCCATAGTGGGTGGGAGAGATCCGAGGGAGAGCCCATGGCCAACGTCGTGTTCGAAGACATCCAGAAGGTCTACCCGGACGGCACCCAGGCCGTCTTCGATCTGAACCTCGAGGTGGACGACAAGGAGTTCGTGATCCTCGTCGGTCCCTCCGGCTGCGGGAAGTCCACTGCGCTGCGCATGGTCGCCGGTCTGGAGGAGATCTCCGGCGGGAAGATGTACATCGGTGACAAGGTCGTCAACGACCTCTCGCCGAAGGAGCGGGACATCGCCATGGTGTTCCAGTCCTACGCGCTGTACCCGCACATGTCGGTGGCGGACAACATGGGTTTCGCGCTCAAGCTCGCCAAGGAAGACAAGAGCGAGATCGAGCGCCGGGTCAACGAAGCGGCGGAGATCCTGGGGCTGACCGACTACCTGCATCGCAAGCCCAAGGCCCTGTCCGGTGGACAGCGGCAACGTGTGGCGATGGGCCGTGCGATCGTGCGTTCGCCGCAGGCGTTCCTGATGGACGAGCCGCTGTCGAACCTGGACGCGAAGCTGCGCGTGCAGATGCGTGCGGAGATCGCGTCGCTGCAGAACCGTCTAGGCGTCACCACCCTGTACGTCACCCACGACCAGGTCGAGGCGATGACCATGGGCGACCGGGTCGCGGTGCTCAAGGCGGGACGTCTGCAGCAGTGCGACTCGCCGCAGCAGCTCTACGACCGGCCCGACAACCTGTTCGTCGCCGGGTTCATCGGGTCTCCGTCGATGAACATCGCGGAGGCCACCTTGCGCAAGGATGGCGGCCAGGTGTTCATCGAGCTCGACCGTGGTGAGTCCCGGTTGCTGGTCCCGGACTCCGCGCTGGATCGCTACCCCAAGGCGGCGGAGCGTGATGGCGGCAAGCTCGCGATCGGGATCCGTCCGGAGCACTTCGGGCCGCCCGACAGCGTCCCGCCCGAGCAGCAGTGGCGTGGCCGCAAGGTCAGCGTCGTGGAGATGCTCGGCTCGGAGATGCTGGTGCACTTCCACACCGACTCACCACCGATCGTGTCCGAGGACATGAAGGCCGCCATCGACGACGACGAGGCCTTCGAGGACCTGCAGCGGCAGGCTGCCTCGGGTGGACAGGACTTCGTGTCCAAGTTCGAACCGTCGTCACCGCCGAAGATCGACCAGGCGATCGACGTCGGGGTCAAGACCGAACACATCCACTTCTTCGACCCCGAAGACGGTGCAGCGCTGCGCTGACCCTGACGGGTCGCGCGCCGACCGCGGCAACGGTCGGCGCGCGACCGAGGCGCCCGGGTAGGGCTCCACACGCGGCACGGAACGAGATGAGAACCGATCCCCCAACAAGTAGGGAGTTGCGCATGAGGAAGACACAGACCCGTTGGTGGCGCCCAGTCGCCGCTCTCGCGGCGCTGGCGATGATAGCGGCGGCGTGCGGCGACAACGGCGACGCCCCCGACGACGCCCCCGACGACGACACCGAGGCGGCCGAGGAGGACGGTGAACTCGAGACGGTCGAGGAAGGCGAGGAGCTCGAAGCGGGTGAGGAAGGCACGATCTCGGTGCTCCACGCTCTGACCGGCGACACGGACGTCGCCGGCCTGCGCGCAGCCTTCGCGGAGTTCACCGAAGAGACCGGCATCACCGTCCAGGAGCAGGGCTCCGGTGACTTCGAGCAGCTCGCTCGCAGCCGCATCGAGGGCGGCAACCCTCCCGACATCGTCCTGCACCCCCAGCCCGGGCTGATGCGTGACATGATCGATCAGGAGCTGGCCGTTCCCGCGACCGATTGGGTCGACCTCGATCAGCTCGAGGGCGACATGGTCGACGGCCTCGTCGAGCTCGGCGAGTGGGATGACGAGTTCTACGGCCTGATGGTGCGTCTGAGCCTGAAGTCGCTGGTCTGGTACGACCCCGGTGCGTTCGAAGAGAACGGCTACGAGGTCCCCGAGACCTGGGAAGAGATGATGGAGCTTTCCGACCAGATGGTCGCCGACGGCAACACCCCCTGGGCCATCGGGGTCGAGTCGGCGGACGCGACCGGCTGGGTCGCCACCGACTGGATCGAGGACATCATCCTCCGTCTGCACGGCGGCGAGGTGTACGACGACTGGGTCAGCAACGACGTGCCGTTCGACTCCCCCGAGGTCAGTGAAGCCATCGAGGGCTACTTCGACCCGGTGTTCTTCGGTGAGGACTACGTCTTCGGTGGCACGGCCAACATCCTCCAGACCGCCTTCGGCGACTCGATCCAGGACGTCTTCGACGGCAACGCGATGATGCACCGGCAGGCCAGCTTCATCGAGGGCTTCATGCCCGAGGATGCGGAGATCGGTGAGAACATCGACTTCTTCTACCTGCCGGAGATCGCGGAAGCGGGCGTCGGCGAACCGGTGCTGATCGCGGGTGACCTCGCGGCCGCCTACACCGACAACCCCTCCAACCAGGAGTTCTTCGAGTACTTCTCCACGGCGGAGTCCGGCGAGGCGTGGGCCGCGGAAGGCGCGTGGCTCTCACCGTTCTCGGACTTCGACGTCTCGGCGTACGCCGACCCCTCGTCCGAAGCCCAGGGTGAGATCGTCACCGAGGCCGACTTCGCACGCTTCGACGGCTCGGACATGATGCCGGGTGCGGTCGGGGCCGGTTCCTTCTGGACCGAGATGGTCGAGTACATCCAGAGCGAAGGCGAAGGGCTCGACGAGCGGCTCGCCGGCATCGACGAGGCGTGGCCGAACTGACGGCTACCGATCGCTGATGGTCCGGGTGGGTCACGTCCAAGGACGTGACCCACCCGGACGGCGCACAGAGGGAGAGGGAGGCAGCTCGTGGGAAACGCCGTACAAGCCGTCCTAGCCATCCTGATCGGTGTTGGCGGCATCATCGCACTGTTCTGGATCCTGAACGCGGTCGTGGAACGCCTACCCAAGCGTCAGGAGGAGCGACTCAAGCCCTACGTGTTCGTCGGGCCGTCGCTGGCGGTCGTGGGTCTGTTCCTGCTCTACCCGGCCGTCCTGACGGTGTGGTTCAGCTTCCAGACGCGGGTCGGGACACCGGACCAGGAGTTCACGCTCGACAACTACGTCTACCTGTTCACCGACAGCCGGCTGCACAGCGCGCTGATCAACAACCTGTTGTGGATCATCGTGGTCCCCTCGGTGGCGGTCGCCATCGGGCTGCTCGTCGCGGTCCTGTCGGATCGGCTCAAGCCGACCTCGGAGAAGATCGCCAAGTCGCTGATCTTCCTGCCGATGGCGGTCAGCTTCGTCGGTGCCTCGACGATCTGGCTGTTCATCTACGCCTGGCGCCCGCCGGAGGTCGAGCAGTTCGGGCTGCTGGCTGCGCTCGCCAGCGTGGTCGGTGATCCACCATCCACCCCGATCCTGCAGATCAGCGACTTCCGCCTCAACAGCTTCGCGTTGATGGCGGTGGTGATCTGGATGCAGGCCGGGTTCGCCATGGTGTTGTTGTCGGCCGCGATCAAGAACGTGCCTGAGGACACCATCGAAGCGGCTCGTATCGACGGTGCGTCGGAGGTGCAGATCTTCTGGCGGGTCACGGTCCCGCAGATCAAGTCCACGATCGTGGTGGTCACCACCACGATCCTCATCCTGGTGCTGAAGATCTTCGACGTCCCCCGGGTTATGACCAGTGGGGACTTCGACACCAACGTCATCGCCAACATCTTCTACGACCAGGCGTTCACGTTCGGTGATCGCGGTCGAGCCTCCGTGGTGGTGGTCGCGCTGATCGTCATGACCCTGCCGTTCATGTACCTCAACATCAAGCGGTTCCGTGAGCAGGAGGCCCAGCGATGAGCGCCACGACCTCAGCACCTGAGTCCGAAGAGGCGCTCGGCGCGAAGAAGGCGCCTCCCCCGTCCAGCGAGGGCGGCGCCGGCGCCAGTTGGTTCGCGCGGTTCGCCTTGGTCCTCGTCTGCGTCATCTTCACCATCCCGACCCTCGGACTGTTCATCTCGTCCTTCCGGCCACGGGAGGACATCATCACCAGCGGGTGGTGGACGGTCTTCGTCGGCCGGGGACTGGAGAACTTCTCCCTCGACAACTACCAGGCCGTCCTGGACGCCGGCATGGGGCCGTCGTTCGTCAACTCGCTGGCGGTGGCGGTACCAGCGACCGTCATCCCGATCCTCGCGGCGGCGTTCGCGGCCTACGCGTTCGCGTGGATGGATTTCAAGGGTCGTGAGCTGCTGTTCGTCATCTTCGTCGGCTTGCTGGTCGTCCCGTTGCAGGTGGCGTTCGTGCCGCTGACGCAGCTCTTCAACGACCTCGGCGTGACCAACGACTTCCTGAAGCTGTGGCTCGCCCACGCTGGCTTCGGGATGCCGTTGGCGGTGTACATCCTGCGCAACTACATCGGGTCGTTGCCGCGTGAGGTGATCGAGTCCGCCAAGGTCGACGGTGCGAGCCACTTCATGACCTTCTGGCGGCTGATCATCCCGCTGTCGGTCCCGGCGCTGGCCGCCTTCGCGATCTTCCAGTTCCTCTGGACCTGGAACGACTACCTCGTGGCGCTGATCTTCATGACCAGCGGCCAGGAGGTCGTCACGGTCACCCTGGCGGAACTGGTCGGTTCACGGGGCCAGGATTGGCACCTGCTGACCGCAGGTGCGTTCATCTCCATGTCGGTCCCGCTGATCGTGTTCTTCGCCCTCCAGCGGTTCTTCGTCCGCGGTCTGACCGCAGGCTCCGTCAAGGGATGATCCAGACGCCGTCGCGGTCGTGCCTTGCGGGCACGGCCGCGACGCGCACGTCCCCGCCCGCGCCCGGAGGCTCCCCCTTTGCGGTTCCAACTGACGGCGCGGACCGGCCATCCGGACTTCCTGGACCTGCCGTGGGACATCCCGCTCGCCGAGTGGGACCACCCCCGCTTGGTCGAGATGCCGATGGGCATCCACCGGCACATCGTCCGCACGGTGCAGTACGACGACCGCCTCTACCACCTCAAGGAACTGCCGCGACGGTACGCCGAACGCGAGTGGCGCTTCCTGCGCCACCTCAAGACCGAGGCGGTCCCCGTCGTGGACGTGGTCGGCGTCGTCAGCCGTCGGCTGTCACCCGACGACGACCCGCTGGAGGCGGTGCTGATCACCGAGCACCTCGAGTTCTCGGTGCCCTACCGGCTGCTGTTCCTCCGGCAGGAGCACCGGACCCTGCGCGACCCGATCCTGGACGCGCTGGTCCACCTGCTGGTGCGGATCCACCTCAACGGCTTCTACTGGGGTGACTGCTCGCTGTCCAACACGCTGTTCCGGCGGGATGCTGGCCGGTTGTCGGCCTACCTGGTCGACACGGAGACGGGCGAGCTCTACGACGAGCTGTCGAGCGGGCAGCGCGAGATGGACGTCGACCTGGCGATCGAGAAGTGCGCTGGCGAGCTGTTGGATCTCCAGGCTGCAGGGATCCTCTCCCCGAACGCGGACCCGTTCGAGCTCGGCGAGGAGCTCCGCCAGCGCTACCACGGCCTGTGGGCGGAGCTCACCAGCGACGAGGTCTTCGGCGACGACGAGCGCTTCCGCATCCATGAGCGGCTGCGCCGGATCAACGACCTCGGCTACGACGTCGACGAGTTGGAGCTGCTCCAGGACGAGCCGGGGGTGACCCGCATGAAGCTCAAGACCTCGGTGGTCGAGCCGGGCCGCTACCGCCGCATCCTCCGGGATCTGACCGGGCTCGACGCACAGGACCACCAGGCGCGTCGGCTGCTCAACGACGTCCACAACTTCGGGGCCTGGCTCCAGCAGAAGGAGGGCCGTCCCCTGCCGGAAGCGGTGATCGCCCACCGGTGGCGGGAGCGATCGTTCGAACCCAGCCTGGCGGCCGTCCCGGAGGAACTGCGCGGTCGACGCGACCCCGTGGAGGTGTTCCATGAGGTGCTCGAGTACTGGCACCACTGGTCGGCGGAGGAGGGCGCCGACCTGGACCTGCCCACCGCGGTCTCCCGCTACGTGGACGAGGTCCTGACCGCGCTGCCGGAGGAGCGCCGCATCGCCCCCGCCGAAGGCGACGTCGAGGTGGAGGACGACCTGCTGGAGATGGATGCCGACACCGGTCCGCTGGACCGGGACGCCGTCCGCGAGGCGGCGGAGGCGGACCCCCGGACCACATGAGCGTCCGGACGCGCGTCGCTCAACCCGGGAGCTGGTCGAGGAAGTCACGGACGACCGCGAGCAGGGCAGCCGGCCGCTCCTCCTGCGGGGTGTGGCCGCAGTCCTCGAGCAGGGCGAAGCGCGCACCCGGGATCGCCGCAGCCGTCGTCTTCGACAGGCGGGGCGCAACGACGCGGTCGTGATCACCGCTGACCACCAGGGTGGGGACGTCCACGGACCGGACGACGTCGCTCAGGTCCGGGGGGCGTTCCGCGGTGATCGCGTCCCAGAGTCCCTGGTCCCACCCGTCGACGCGCAGCATCCGTTGGTAGGGCTCGGCGTCCTGCGCGGTCGCTCGCTGCGGGTCGAACCACGACCGACTGATGCGCTCGATGTCCACCTCGCTGGCGAGGCGGCGGACCAGCGCGGCGCCGGCCGCACGCGCCGGGGCGGAACGTAAGGGTCGGCGCAGGAGCCCCGGTGGCCCCACGTCGCCGGTGATCGCGGGGCTGAGCAGCACCAACGCGCGGACTCGGTGGGGTTGTCGCCGGTACATCTCCAGGACGTTGGTGCCGCCGGCCGATGAGCCGACCAGGACAGCGCGGCCGACGTCGAGGTGGTCGAGCAACCCCCAGCCGATCCGTGCGGCGGTGGCCCGACGGTACGGGGACACCTCCCCGTTGCGGCGCCCCGCACGCGCCGGCCGTTCGGTCAGCCCGAACCCGGGGCGGTCGAAGGCCACCACCCGGTGGTCATCGCCCAGGTCGGCCGTGACGTGACGCCACGTCCGGGTGCTGCCGTAGAAGTGGTGGCTGAGCAGGACCGCCGGGGCGGTGGTCGGGCCGTGGACCTCGTGGTGCACCTCGACGCCCGCGACCGGGGTGAACCGGCTGTGGGGGTAGGCGACGGCGGTCGCGGGCTGCGTCGGCTGGCCGGGTGCCGTGATCGCTCGCGGCGCGACGCCTTGGGGACCCGGGGGGCCGGTGGGCGGACGGGTGCCGGTCACGTGTGCTCCTGGTGGACGCGATGGGCGTGAGCCGCCCAGGCCGCTGCGGGTTCCGCCCGCTCGGTGAGGGTTCGGTTCGACCCGCAGGTCGGTTGGGCTGGCTAGGGTCCCGCGGAACGACCACCGTGGAGGATGAGCGATGAGTGAGGCTGGGGGCAACCCACCGGCAGGCTGGTATCCGGACAGCAGCCAGCCCGGGACGCAGCGCTACTGGGACGGGGCCCAGTGGACCGAGCACACCGCCCCGCTGGCGGATAGCGGGCAGGCGGTGGCCGGGCAGGCCGCGTCAGGACCGTCAGCCGGTAGCGCGGGCGCGCCTGCGGAGAACATCGACACGTGGCTGTGGCAGTCGATCGTGGCCACGCTGCTGTGCTGTCTGCCGTTGGGGGTGGTCGGCATCGTCTTCTCCGCGCAGGCACAGTCGGCGATGAACGTCGGGAACTACGAGGAAGCACGGAACAAGGCGGGGACGGCCAGGACCATGACGCTGATCGCGGTCGGCGTCGGGCTCGCGGCGATCCTCATCTGGGTGCTGTTCTTCTTCGTCGGTGTCGGCGGCGCGCTCTCGGGTCTCTGATCGGTCGGTGACGTGCCCGCGGTGATGACCCGGATCCGCCGACCTGCGTGGCTCGCACCGGTCGGCGTCGGGACCCTCGGGTTGGTCGCGCTGGGCGCGCTGGCGGTGCTCGATCCCGAGCAGCGCGCCGAGTTCGCCCCGCGGTGCCCGTTCCGGTTGCTCACCGGGTTCGACTGTCCTGGG
This sequence comes from Nitriliruptoraceae bacterium, assembly GCA_007120485.1. Classification (GTDB taxonomy): domain Bacteria; phylum Actinomycetota; class Nitriliruptoria; order Nitriliruptorales; family Nitriliruptoraceae; genus SKTG01. The sequence goes on along the minus strand of SKNP01000410.1, from coordinate 339 downwards.
TGCGGGGGGACCCGGGCCGTCCACGCCCTGATCCAGGGTGACCTCCCGCTGGCGTTGGACCACAACGCGTTCGCGGTGCTGATCACCCTGCCGCTGCTGACCGTCGCCTGGTCGATGTGGCTGGCGGCGCGGGCCGGGTGGCGGGAGCGTGGGCCGACCCTGACGCCGGGCTGGACCTACACGCTGGCGACGGTGATCACCACCTTCTGGATCGTGCGCAACCTCCCGTTCGAGCCGTTCTCGCGCCTGGCTTCGACCGCGGTCGGGGGCTGAGGCAGCCTCTGCGGCCCGCTGCCCGCGCCGGCGGTGTCCGGCCCGCTGCCCGCGCCGGCGGCGTCT
>SKNP01000232.1 GCA_007120485.1 Nitriliruptoraceae bacterium | reverse complement strand
TGAACTCCCCGGGGGAGACCGGGCCGAGCGTTGCGTGCTGCCAGCGCAGCAGCGCCTCGAAGCCGACCAGCCGACCCGACCCCAGGTCCAGGATCGGCTGGTAGTGGACCTCGAGCTCGTCGCGGGCGATCGCCCGCCGGAGATCCGCATCGAGCTCCACCCGACGGACGGCAGCCTCCCGCATGCTTCGCCGGTAGCGGACCACGCAGTCGCGGCCCTGCTCCTTCGCCTCGTACATCGCCGTGTCAGCGTCGCGGAGCAGTTCGTCGGCGCACTGCTGACCATCGTGGCCGGCGATGGCCAGGCCGACGCTGGCGCCGACGCCCAGCGGCATGCCGTCGATCACGACCGGGTCCGACACGACCTGCCGGACGCGCTCGGCGATCGTCGCCGCTTCGGTCTCGAGGTGGCGGCTGCCTTCCAGCAGCACGGCGAACTCGTCACCGCCGAACCGGGCGACGGTGTCGCTGGGGCGTACGGCGTCGACCAGCCGGACAGCCACCTCAGCGAGCAGTCGGTCACCGGCAGCGTGGCCAAGGCTGTCGTTGACGGCTTTGAAGCCGTCGAGGTCGCAGAAGATGATCGCGACGTCCTCGTCGCTGCGCTCGCGGCGCGCGAGCGCGTGATCGGTGCGGTCGCGCAGCAGCGTCCGGTTGGCCAGGCCGGTGAGCGGATCATGCAGCACCTGGTGGGCGAGACGCTCCTCGGCGAGCTTCCGATCGGTCGCGTCGTGGACGTTGATCACGATGCCGCCGACCGCCCGGTCGTGCAGCAGGTTGGTGCACCGCACAGCGGCCCAGCGCCAGCCGCCGTCCGCGGTACCGATGCGCAGCTCTTCGCTGATGGTCTCATCGGGCCGCCGAGCGCTCTCGCGTAGGACGGCGACACCGAGCTCGCGATCCTGCTCGACCAGAAGGAGATGTGCGGAGGTACCGACCAACTCCTCGGTTGGCACCCCCGTCAACGGCTCGAGTGCGCCGGACACGTCGATCACCGTCCCCATGGCGTCGGTGACGAGGAAGGCGTCGCTGGCGTGCATGGCGACCGAGCGGTAGTAGATGCGTGAACGCTCCGCATCGCGTTGCAGGCGGTAGACCCGCCACCCGAACAGCGGGAGGCTGATGAGGGTGGCGAGCAGAGCATCGACCCTCGACGGTGCATGCTCCAACCAGAGGGCGACGCTGTAGCTCAGGGGCAGCGCGAACAGTGCCACACCCGCGACCAGGAGCCGACCGGGGCCGAAGCTCGGCAGGGATCGAATCGGACGGCCGAGTTCGCGCATGCTCGGATGCAGGGCAGCCGCAGCCAGCAGCCCGTACGAGACCAGCCAGGTGACGTCGAGCCACGGTGAGCCGAGCGCGGCGTAGGCCGAGGTCTGCTGCAGGGAGGCGTAGACACCGTCGGCGCCGAACATGGCCAGCATCCCGGCGGTCAGCAGCCCGACGGCGATGGTGCGCTTGCCGAGCAACTGCAGCTGCACCAGCAAGGTGACGATGATCGCACCGAACACGGGGTACGCCGCCACCATCGAGCGTTCCAGCGTGGAGGGTCCGGTCGAGCTCCACGCCGGATCGACGACCAGGACCCAGACCGCGTAGAGGGCGGCGACGCCCACGATCGCCGCCTCGATCGCGGTGTCGCTGGAGAGTTGGTGTCCGTGGATCCGGAGCAGTCTGACGAGCGCGACGACCACGACGAGATAGGCGGGCAAGTAGATCGCATCGGCGACGGAGATTGCCGGGCCCGTCCCGTACGAGTCGTAGATCACGTCGCCGATCAGGCCGGCGACGGCGAAGAGCGCGATCGCGCCCCAGGGCCAACGCGGCGTCGGCCGCCGCCAGAGGACGGCGCCGACGACCACGATCGCGCTGATCAACGCGGTGGCGGCGTAGGCGTTGATGACGTCGCTGCCGCCCCATATCCAGGTAGGGATGCTGACGACGGTGAGGACCAGCAAGGCGAGCAGGGCGACGATGACGCGACGGATATCCATCTCCGGGGTATCGACCGACGGGTCGGCCCGCTGGTAGGGCCGTTCGGCCCTGGTGGATACCGTCAACCGCTCCGTGATCGGTGCAAGGTGGCGGTCACCGGTTCAGGTCGCCGAGACCGCCTCGATCAGCACGTCGGCGGCACGGTCGAGCTCCTCCGGGGTATGCGCGGCCGACACCTGCGTGCGGATCCGGGCCTGATCACGGGGAACGACCGGGTAGCTGAACGCGATCACGTACACGCCCTGGGCGAGCGCCCGGTCGGCGATCGTGGTCGCCCGGCTTGCGTCGCCGACCATGATCGGAGCGATCGGGTGCTCGCCGGGCAGCAGCTCCAGCCCGCCGGCCTCCAGCCGGCTGCGGAACCGGATCGCGTTGTCCCACAGGCGCTGCCGCCGCTCGCTGGTGTGCTCCGCGAGGTCGATCGCGGCCAGCGAGGCGGCCACGATCGGGGGAGCCAGGGAGTTGGAGAACAGGTAGGGGCGTGACCGCTGTCGCAGCACGTCCACCAGCTCCCGCCGCCCCGAGGTGTAGCCGCCGCTGGCGCCACCGAGGGCCTTGCCGAGGGTGCCGGTGACCAGATCGACGCGGTCCTGGACACCGAAACGTTCCGGGGTACCGCGTCCGTGCTCCCCGACGAACCCGACCGCGTGGGAGTCGTCGACCATCACCATCGCCCCGTACTCGTCGGCGAGCTCGCAGATCCCGTCGAGGGGCGCGAGGTAGCCGTCCATGGAGAACACGCCATCGGTGACCACCAGCCGACGGCGTGCGCTGGAGGCCTCCTCCAGGCAGCGCCGGAGGTCGTCGAGGTCGGCGTTGGCGTAGCGGAACCGCTGCGCCTTGCACAGCCGGATCCCGTCGATGATCGAGGCGTGGTTGAGCGCGTCCGAGATGACCGCGTCCTCCTCGCCGAGGATGGTCTCGAACAGCCCCGTGTTGGCGTCGAAGCAGGAGCTGTAGAGGATCGTGGCCTCGGTCCCGAGGAACGCGCTGAGCCGCGCCTCCAGCGAGGTGTGGATCTCCTGGGTCCCGCAGATGAACCGGACCGAGGCCATGCCGAAGCCCCACCGCTCGAGGGCATCCTGGGCGGCCTCGACGATCGACGGATCGTCCGCGAGTCCGAGGTAGTTGTTCGAGCAGAGGTTGACGACCGGCTCGCCGCTGACGTCGACCGTGCCCCCCTGAGGGGAGCGCAGGATCCGCTCGTCCTTGTAGGTGCCCTCCGCGCGCAAGGATCGGAGCTCCTCACGCAGCGACTCCCGAAGCTGGTCGTGCACGTCGTCTCCTGGCTGATCGTGGGCGGTCAGCGGGTCGTCCAGTCCAGCAGCACCTTTCCGGCCCGACCGTCGCCGGCGGTGGCGAAGGCTTCCTCGAAGTCGGTGTAGGCGAAGCGGTGGGTGATCACCGGTGAGATGTCGAGGCCGGACTGGAGCATCACGGTCATCTCGTACCAGGTCTCGTACATCTCGCGGCCGAAGATGCCGCGTAGCGTGAGCATGTTGAACACGACCGTCGTCCAGTCGATCGCGATCTGTTCGGTGGGGATCCCCAGCAACGCGATCCGTCCACCGTGCGCCATGTTGTCCAGCGCCTCGACCAACGCGGACTCGTCGCCGGACATCTCCAGGGCGACGTCGAAACCCTCGGCCATGCCGAGTTCGACCTGGACGTCGGCGATCCGCTCGTGGGTGACGTCGACGGTGCGCGTGACCCCGAACGCCTCGGCCTGCTCGAGCCGTTGGGGGTTGACGTCGGTGACGACCACATGGCGGGCGCCGGCGTGGCGCACGACCGCCGCGGCCATCTGCCCGATCGGGCCGGCGCCGGTGATCAGGACGTCCTCGCCCAGCACGCGGAAGCACAGCGCGGCGTGGACGGCGTTGCCGAACGGGTCGAAGATCGCGGCCACCTCGTCGGGGATGCCATCGTCGTGGTGCCACAGGTTGGTCATGGGCAGCGCGATGTACTCAGCGAAGGCGCCGGGTCGGGTGACGCCGACGCTCTGGGTCGCCGCGCACAGGTGACGGCGACCGGCCATGCAGTTGCGGCAGCGTCCGCATACCAGGTGGCCTTCGCCCGACACGCGGTCACCCGGGACGAAGTCGTTGACGTTGTCGCCGACCTCGACCACCTCGCCGACGAACTCGTGACCGATCGTCAGCGGCGTCGTGACGGCACCCTGCGCCCACTCGTCCCAGTCGTGGATGTGCAGGTCGGTCCCGCAGATGCCGGTCATGGTGACCTGGACGAGCACGTCGTTGATGCCGACCTCGGGGATCGGAACGTCCCGCAACTCGAGCCCTGGTGCTGCCTCTGCCTTGACCAGCGCCTGCACCAGGCCACTCCTCAGGTCGGATCGCGAGGCGATGGTGCCTCGAGGTCGCGCTCGTCATCGTAGTGTCGTGTCGAGCGCGCGCGGATCGGGCCCACCGGTGGGCGACGGACGCGTGCCCTGGCCGACGTCGGGCCCGTAGTCGGCTCAGCTGCGGCCTCGTCCGGTGAGCCGGTCGATCTCCTCGAGCTCGTCGTCGGTCAGCTCCCAGCCGACCGCGTCGACGTTCGAAGCGACCTGCTCGGGCCGCGTCGCACCGGCGATGATGGAGGCGACCACCGGCTGGGCGGCCAGCCACGAGAAGGCGAGCTCGAGGAGCGAGCGTCCACGCGCTTCGGCGAACCCACGCAGACGTTCCACCGTCGCGAGCCGGTCGTCGGCGAGCTGGGTCTGCCGCCGGTCGTCGGGCAGGGTCGCGATCCGCCAGGCCGGGTCCGGGTCCTCCCCGGCTCGGTACTTGCCGGTCAGTAGTCCTGAAGCGAGGGGGAAGTAGGGCAGGACGGCCAGCCCGTTGCGCTCGATGGCTGGGAGCTGCTCGTCCTCGAGGTCGCGTTCCAGCAGGTTCCACCGGTCCTGGGCGGAGACGAACCGCGCCGCGGTCATCGTCCTGCCGGCGGCTTCGGCTGCATCCATCTGCTCGGCGGAGAGGTTGGAGTGGCCGATCGCGCGGACCTTGCCGGCCGCGATCAGTTCGTCGAGCGCTCCGAGGGTCTCCTCGATGGGCACGTCCGGGTCCGGTCGATGGAGCTGGTAGAGGTCGATGTGGTCGGTGTCCAGCCGGCGCAGGCTGTCCTCACACGCCGTCCTGACGTAGTCGGGGTGGGCGCCACGACGTTGCTCGTCGAGTTCCATGCCGAACTTCGTGGCGACCACGGCCTCGTCGCGACGGCCCGCCAGCGCGGCGCCGAGCTGCTCCTCCGACCGGCGGTCGCCGTAGACGTCCGCGGTGTCGAACAACGTGATGCCGGCGTCGAGCGACGCACGTACCACCCGTTCGGTCTCGGCCGCGTCGATCCGGCGCCCGAAGTTGTTGCATCCGAGCCCGACGAGGGACACCTCGAGCGGGCCGATCGTGCGCGTTTCCACGTGCCGCTCCTTGACCACCGACGCGGGGGATCGTAGTGAGGACGTCGGCGGTCGCCGGTAGCCCGCGCGGAGGTTCCGGCCACCGCACGTCGGGTTCTCGCGAAGGTCGGCGGCAGTACACTGAGCGCGTCGCTCCAGACCACGTGGCGTCTCGCCACGTGTTTTTTTGTGTCTGGAGAGCCGCCATGCCCCGCACCGCTCCTGCCCATCCCGACTCGGTCCTGCCTCCCGATGCGGAGTCGATCATGGACCGAGCGTTGGCCGACGAGGGCCCGCCTCAGATCCAGGGCGTCTACCGCCTCGATGAGCGTGAACTGCGGTTCCAACGCCGAGCGATCATGGTCCTGACCGTCGGCCCGCTGCTCGGTGTCGGCGCCGCCGTCGTGGCCCTGTGGGGGCGGGGGATCGGCGCGGTCGAACTCGGGTTCTTCGCCACCTTCTACCTCTTCACGGTGATCGGCGTCACGGTGGGCTACCACCGGTTGTTCACCCACCGCAGCTTCGAGGCGCCCGCTGCGGTGCGCGCCGTGCTCGCCGTCGCCGGATCCATGGCGGTGCAGGGCAGCGTGATCGAGTGGGTCGCGACCCACCGCCGCCACCACGCCTACGCCGATGCGTACGGTGATCCCCACTCGCCGCACCTGGTGCAGACCACGGGGGTCCGCGGCACGTTGCAGGGGCTGTGGCACGCCCACGTCGGTTGGTTCCTGACCCCGGACCGGACCGACCAGGAGCGGTGGGCACCCGACCTACGCAGCGATCCCGTGCTCCGGCGCGTCGATCGTGCGTTCCCAGCGCTGGTCGTGGCGTCGTTCGCGCTCCCGCCGTTGCTGGCCCTGGCCTTCACCGGGTCGTGGTGGCTGGCCGTGAGCGTGTTCCTGTGGGCGTCGGTCGTGCGGATCTTCCTCCTGCACCACGTCACCTGGAGCATCAACTCGATCTGTCACTTCTTCGGGGAGCGGCCGTTCGCCTCCCGGGACGAGTCCACCAACAACTGGCCGTTGTCGGTGCTGTCGTTCGGTGAGTCGTGGCACAACAACCACCATGCCTTCCCGACCTCGGCCCGCCACGGCCTGCTACGCGGCCAGGTGGATCTCAGCTACCGCGTGATCCGTGGACTGCAGGGCCTGCGGCTCGCGCGCAACGTCCGCATCCCGACCGCGGAGATGATCGCGAAGAAGTGGGCGGGGGCGCCGCGGCGGCTCGCCCGAGGCTGACCGGCACCTCCAGCGGGTCGGCCGTCAGCCATGGGCCTGTTGGAGTCGGCGACGGACCACCGCCGACTCCAACACCCCGGCGCTGAGCACCACGTCGCCGAGCCGTGCGAGCTGCTCCAGGCTGGTCAGCGCGTCGTCCTCGATGTCCAGGACGACGCCGTCGAGGAGCTGCAGGCCCAGGAAGCTGCCGGCGATGCCCCTGGCGAGCTCGTTCGGTTCGAGGAAGCCGTCCAACGCGGTGCCGGCCGTCAACTCGCGCAGCCGGCCCGCGACGGGAGCGGACAGCCGATCGAAGCTGTCCTGCAGGCTCGTCCGGAGCCGCTCGTCGATCGCCGCGGCGGCGACGAGCTGTCGCACGGCCGCCAGGTTGCCGTTGGTCAGCTCCTCCTGGTGGAGCTGGCGGGCTTCGGTTACCAGCGCGGTGAGGCTCCCGACGGACGCCAGCCGTTGGTGGTAGATCGAGGCCCGTCGCGCGCTCGCGGTGCGAGCCGCGGCGGCCAGCAGCTCGGTGACCGACCCGTAGTGGTAGAAGACCAGCGCTTGGCTGACGTCCGCCTCCGCCGCGATGACCCGGCCGGAGACCCCGTGGATCCCGTCCCGAGCGAGGACGGTCATCGTGGCTTCGAGGACGCGCTCACGGGCTTTGTGGTCGGCCATGCCGTCCTCCGGTCGTGTCGTCGTGCGGCCGTACCGTCCTGTGGCTGGGGAGCGCCCCGGTCTCGATCAGTCAGGCACGTTGCGGTCAGGCACGTTGGCTGAGCGATCGCTCAGGGTAGGCGGTACGGTCGCGCCCGAGACTGAGCGACCGCTCAGCCCGGGGCCGAAGGCCCACGAGGTGGGTGGAGGAGTAGGTCATGGATGCGCAACGACGTGGACGAGGCGCCGGACCGCTGGCGGACGGCGGGGGCGGACCGGACCGCACCGATGTCACGGATCGTGAGGTGGTCCTCACCGGCGCGGTCATGGGGACGCTGACGACGGTCCTGGTGCCGGCGGTCTACCTCGGCCCGAGCGCGCTCCTACAGGCCGGACGTTCGGGACCAGGTTCGCTCGCGGACATGTGGACCGACAGCCTGGTGTTCCTCGCGCTCGTGGGAGCGATCGCCATGTCCGCGATCTACCTGGTCGGGGTGCCGTTCGCGCTCCAGATCGAGCGGCGTCTGGCCGGGCGGGCGGCTGCGCGGTGGCTCGCCTACGTCCTCGCCGGCGCGATCAGCGCAGCGGCCGTCGGCACGTTCTTCGCGGGGCCGACGGCTGGCGTACTGGTCTTCGCGATGTTCGGGCTGGTCGCGGCCCTAGGCGGAGCTGGTGGCGTCGCGTGGGCCCGACGCCGCCCGCCCCGGGTCGTGCGCCGTGCGGGACCGGGCGCGACGGGTGCCCTGGTCGTCGTCACCCTGGTGGCGTGGTTGATGACCGGCGCGGTCCTCGTCCCGCTGCTGGTGGCCAGCGCGGCTGGTGCGCTCACCCTCATCCTCTGCCTGCTGACCGAACGGAACACCTCGACGGTGTGAGGATCCGGCGGCGGCAAGTCTGGAGTCGCCCAGCCATCGCGTATCGCCGGATACGGCCGGTGTCCTCAACCGCTCGAGGAGGTCGTCGCCGCACTCGCGCCAGCGGTGACCGCGACCACCGCGGCGGCGTTGACCTCATCGATGGCC
>SKNP01000432.1 GCA_007120485.1 Nitriliruptoraceae bacterium | reverse complement strand
GCGTCGGCGACGGCCCGCAGGTGTTCGGTGGCGGCGTTCCGTGCCGCCTGGCCCCGCGGACGTCGCCGCGGATCGGGATCGACCACCACCCCGCCGGCGGCGATCTCACGTCGGCCCGCGTCGCGCACGACGATGCGGTCGCCGAGCAGCAGCGGGACGGCCGACTCCAGGGTGGCGCGCACCGGCCCGGCACGGGCGTCGTCCCGGTCCCCGTCCAGGGGAGCGAGGACCGGCCGCAGTCGCGCGACGCTCCGTGCGGTACCGACGTGGACGTGCCACGCGCCCGTGTCGCGGATCCGTCGGCCCGGCAGCGCGTGCAGCCACAGGTCGACCTCCGTGGTGGCCCGCCACGGGCCGGCGTCGACGACGGCGTGGCCGCGTGCCACCTCGGCGTGGTCCAGGCCGGCGAGGTTGACCGCGACGCGCGTTCCGGGCCCGGCGGTGGGCACGTCGCGCCCCAGGCACTGCAACCCGCGGACGCGGTGCCGGCCACCCTGGGGCAGGACGGTGACCTGGTCGCCGAGGTGGAGCGTCCCCCCACCGAGCGTGCCGGTGACCACCGTCCCGGCGCCGGCGACCGCGAACGCGCGATCGACCCACAACCGGGCGCGGCCGACGTCCTCGGGCGGTGGCAGGTCGTCGAGCCGTCGGCGCAGCGTGCGCGTCAGCTGGTCGATGCCCTCGCCACGGAGCGCGTCGGTGACCACGATCGGAGCGCCGTGCAGGTGCGTGCCAGCCAGGGCGTCGTCGATGCCGGCGGCGACCTCATCGACGCGCTCCGGGGCGACGGTGGCCGCCTTGGAGATCACGACCGCCAACAGCGGCACCCCGGTCAGGGCCAGCACGTCGCGGTGCTCGGACGACTGGGCCGACCAGCCGTCGTCGGCGGCGACGATCAGGAGCGCGGTCGGCGCCGGGCCCGCCCCCGCCAGCATGGTGCTGACGAACCGTTCGTGACCGGGCACGTCGACGAAGGCGATCGGGAGCTCGTGACCATCGAGGGCCGTCCAGGCGTAGCCCAGGTCGAGGGTGAGGCCGCGACGGCGTTCCTCGGCCAGCCGGTCGGGCTCCATGCCGGTCAGCGCGCGGACCAGCGTGGACTTGCCGTGGTCGACGTGGCCGGCCGTCACCACGACGCGGTGGCGGGCCGGGTCGATGGGCATCCCCTCAGCCACGGGCGAGCAGCACCAGATCGACGAGGTCTCCGTCCTGACTCGGGGGGACGGTTCGCAGGTCGAGCACGACCTCGCCGTCCTGCACGCGGGCGATGACGGGCGGATCGACGTCGCGCAGGGCCCGCGCCAGCCCGCCCGCATCATCCGTGGCGAGCGCGACCCCATGGGACGGCAGCTCGGTGCCGGGCATGCTGCCACCGCCCACGACCGCGACGGTCGGCACGGGGCGGGCGCCGTCCCCGAGCTCGTCGACCATCCACCGAGCCCGTTCCTCGAGCCGGGCCGGGTCGGCGTGCAGCATCGCCTCGGTCGGGAGCTCCAGCGGCCGGGCGGAGCGTGCGTGCGCCGCCAAGGTCGCCTCCAGGGCGGCGCGCTGGAGCTTGTCGATGCGGACGGCTCGGGCGAGGGGGTGACGACGGCATGGTTCGATCAGGTCGGCGCGCCCGGCGATGATGCCGGCCTGGGGGCCTCCCAGCAGCTTGTCGCCGGAGAACACGACCAGGTCGCTGCCGCTGGCGACCGAGGCTTCGACCGACGGTTCGTCGGTGAGCGGCCCGTCATCGGCGCGTTTGAGCAGGCCGGTCCCGAGGTCGTGGACGACCGGGACGGCGTGCTCGCGGCCGAGGGCGACCAGGTCGGCGATGCTGGTGTCCTCGGTGAACCCGACCATCCGGAAGTTCGAACGGTGGACCTTCAGAAGGAGCGCGGTCTCCTCACCGATCGCGCGGCGGTAGTCGTCGAGGCGGGTGCGGTTGGTCGTGCCGACCTCGACCAGCCGGGCACCCGCGGCGGCCATGACGTCGGGGAGCCGGTAGGAGCCGCCGATCTCCACGAGTTCGCCGCGGCTGACGATCACCTCACGGTCGGAGGCGAGCGCGGCGAGGACGAGCACGAGGGCGGCGGCGCCGTTGTTGACCACGGTCGCGTCCGGGGTGCCACAGATCTCCGCAGCGAGGTCGCCGACCGGGCCGGTGCGCGATCCCCTGCTGCCGGTCTCCAGGTCGTACTCGACCGCGGCGTACCCGGCGGCGTCGGCGACGGCGGCTCGCGCGTCCGCGGACAGCGGCGCCCGACCCAGGTTGGTGTGCAGGATCACCCCGGTCGCGTTGATGACGCGGGCGACCCGCCGGCGGTCGCGACCCTCGAGGGTCTCGCGGATCGCCTCATCGAGCTGGGCGGCGGTCGGGACCGCGTCCCCTTCCAGGATCGCCGCGCGTGCTTCGGCGACCGCCGCGCGTGCGGCGGCGACCACCGGCGGCAGGCCATGCCGCGCGACGAGGGGACGCAGGCCCTCCCCGCGGACGAGGGCGTCGACCTGCGGGAGGGCGGCCAGCTGCGCGTGGCGGTCCACGGTCATGGGATCTCCCGGTCGGCGGGGAACCTACGCGCCGGACCCGGGGCGCGTCGACGCCGAACCGTGGAACGGCGGTCGCCGGGAGGTACGCCGTCGGTCACTAGGCTCGGTTCCACGGGCTCCGACACGGCGTCGGCGAGGGGCAGCAGGTGGGTGAGCAGCGGGCGGTCGACGCGGCAACGGTCGTGCTGGTCCGCGATGCTCTCGACGGCGGCGGGCTCGAGGTCCTGCTCCTCGAACGCCACCTCGACTCGGACTTCGCGGGTGGTGCGCTGGTGTTCCCCGGTGGCAAGGTCGACGAGCGCGACGGCCACCTCGACCCCGCTCGGTGGCGAGGTGCCGATCTCGACCGGTGGGGTGCCGCCATGGGCACCGACCCGATCGGGGCGCTCGGGCTGCTGGTCGCCGCGGTCCGCGAGACCTTCGAGGAGTCCGGGGTGCTGCTGGCCAGCCGGCCGGACGGCTCCCCGGTGACCTCGGACGATCTCGCCGCCGACGACGCCGTCGAGATCCGGCGCGGGCTGGCCGCGCGCGACGAGGACGTCGACTGGCGACCGTGGTTGGACGCCAACGGCTACGTCCTGGACCTCGGGGAGCTCGGCTTCTGGTCGTGGTGGGTGACCCCGGAAGGCCAGCACCGACGGTTCGACACCCGGTTCCTGCTGGCCACCGTCCCGCCAGGACAGGTCGCGCAGCACGACGCCCAGGAGATCACGGCGATGCGGTGGATCCGCCCCGCGGACGCGCTGCGGGCACAGGCCGCCGGCGAGGCGACCGTGATCTACCCGACGCGCTGCAACCTCGCCGCTCTGGACCGCTATCGCGACGTCGCCGGCGTCCAGCGGGCCACCGCCGCCGGCGAGGTCGACCAGCGTCGGATCCAACCGACGGTGGTCACGGTGCAGGGGCGCCCGATGGTCCAACATCCCGACGGGGGACCGCCCGAACCGGTCTGACCGGCGTGAGCGGTCTGACCGGCGTGGGCGGTGTGCGCGGGCGGCGAGGCGGTGCCGGCGGCGCTGTGCTCGCAACGCGCGCTGACCCATCCTCTCCGGCGGCGACGGCCGAAGACCGGATGCACCGCAGTGCACGCGCCAAGCAGGCGACCTTGCGTCGCGTACGTCCGGCCGGATCCGTCCTGCCGCCCACGTGCGACTCCGCCGACGCACGGTCGCCCTCGGCCACCCGTCCGCGGGTGGCCCGCCGGGCCCCGGTACCTCCCCCGTTGCCGGGGCCCGGCCTCTGCGGTCGTGTCGACGCGATGGGCCCGCGCGGACCGGCGCGATGGCGCCTGGGTACCGTGCGGGGCCATGGCGACCCCCACCGCTCCGGTCGATCCCCGCACGACGTGGGAGCTGCCCGCGTTCGGTCAACTGTCGCGTGTCACCGACCTCGACGAGTTGACCGTGCGGGTGCTGGCCGACAACCCGTCGCCCATGACGCTCGACGGCACCAACACCTACCTGGTCGGTGCACCGGGCAGCGGCGAGGTGGTGATCGTCGACCCTGGCCCGGACGACGCGGCGCACCTGGCGGCCGTCGTTGACGCGCTCAGCGCGCGCGATGCCTCGGTGAGCGCCATCCTGGTCACGCATCATCATGCCGACCATGCGGAGGCGGCACGCCCCTGGGCGACCCGGTTCGGGGTCGAGGCGTGGGCGGCCACCTCCGACGTCGCCCACCCGTCGACGGCGATCCTGAGCGATGGCGCGGTCGTGCGCCGGGGCGGGTTGGAGCTCGAGGCGGTCGCCACGCCGGGGCATACCCGCGACCACCTCGCCGTCCGCTTGCCGTCCGGGGTGCTGCTGTCCGGCGATCACGTCCTCGGACGGGGCACCTCCGTGGTCGCGCACCCGGACGGGGACCTGGGCGCCTACCTGGCATCGTTGCGCCGCGTGCTCGATCTGGGGCCCGATGCGTTGTATCCGGGACACGGGCCGGCGCTCACCGAGGATCCGACCGCCGTCCTTCGCTACTACGCCGAGCACCGTCGGTTCCGCGAGGGACAACTGCTCGACGCGTTGGCCGAAGGGCCGGCTCGCCCGGGCGACCTGGTGGCACGGATCTACGCCGATGTCGACCGGCGACTGTGGCCGGCGGCGGAAGCCTCGACCCGAGCGGGGATCGGCAAGCTCGTCGACGAGGGGCGGCTCCGGGTCGATGGCGAGGACCGCGCCCACCTCGTGGAGGTGCCCCGCTAGCGTCGAGCGCGGCGGCGGTCACGTGAGCGACCTGCGATCACCCCTCAAGCCGGCGGGCGGGGGCGTCGATGCTGGGTGCGGACGGACACTTCGGCGGTGACACGGGTCTCGCCCGGGAGGGAAGGGCAGGGACGGTGGCGGAGTTCCTCGACCATTTCGATGTGGAGCGCGAGGCGCTCCTCAGCTCGCTGACGCAGGTCGAGGACGTCTGGTCCCGCTTCCAGGAACGCCGCGCACTCGAGGTCGACGGCTCCGCTGAGTCCGACTCGCTGATCGCCCACGAACTGGACCTGGTCCGCCGTGACCTCGAGTCGACGCGGTTCACGGTCGGCATCTTCGGGCTGATCAAGCGGGGCAAGTCCACCCTGCTCAACGGGTTGATCGGGCGCGAGGTCTCCTCGATGCACGTGACGCCAGAGACGGCGGTGCCGGTCTACGTGTCGTACGGCGACACACCCGGTGCGGTCGTCCACTTCGCCGACGGCACCACCAAGCACGTGGCCGTCGAGGAGGTGTCGGCCTACACGTCCCAGAAGGCGAACCCGAACAACCAACTCGGGGTGACCGTCGTGGAGCAGACGGTGCCCGTCGGCTTCCTCCGCAACGGCACACGGCTGATCGACACGCCCGGGCTGGACGATGCGGAGGCCGACGAGGTCTACACCGAACGCACCCTGCAGGAGCTCGACGTCGTCGACGCCGGGGTGGTGCTGTTCCTGTCGCCGCCGACGGTCGGGGCGACCGAGCTCGGGTTCCTCGAAGAGGTCGTCGGCCGCGACCTGCGCAAGACCTTCCTCGTCTGCAACATGTACCCGCAGCACTTCCACGACCCGACGATGCGTGGCGAGGTGCTCGAGTACGTGGGCCGACGCATCGTGGAGGCCTCCAAGAAGGCCGGTCGCTCCGGGGAGGTCCGCGTCTACCCGGTCTGTGCGCTCGAGGCCTGGCAGGCCCGACAGCAGGACGACATCGACCTGTGGAAGCGGTCCGGCGCTGATCGGCTGCTGCGGGACCTGGAGAACTACCTGTCCGACCACGCGGGTCGCGAGGTGCTGCGCGAAGCCTCCGAGCGGATCGTGCGCATCACCGAGATGGCGCGAGCCGAGGTGCAGGTCCGGCAGCAGCTGCTCGAGGATCCCGAGCAGCTCCAGACGTTCCGTGCACAGCTCGATGGCAACATCGCACAGCTCGAGCGGCGGTTCGACGAGGCCGTGTCGCTCGCGTTGACCGATGTGGCGCCGTTGCGGATGCGGATCCGCGGGTTGGTCCTCCAGCCCTTCAGCCGTGCGAAGCGTGAGCTCGATGAGCTCCAGACGTTGGAGGAGGTCGAGGCCTTCTCCTCGCGGTTCCGTCGGCAGTTGGAGGTGGCTGGCGAACTCGCATCGCGGCAGTTCGAGGAGGGCTTCGCGCACCTCGTGGAGCGCCTCCAACGACAGCTGCAGGAGCGGTTCGACGCGGTGATGACCGATCTGGCGCCGAACCTGCCGAGCGTCCGGCTCTCCCCCAACGCACTGCTGGTGACCCCGGACCAGCACCAGAAACTGACCCAGGCCGAGGCCCGGAGCCGGCAGGCGACACGGACCAGCGCCGTCGTCGGGGGGCTGTCCGCTGGCGGGGGCGTCGCGCTTGCCACCGGCGCTGCCCTGCTCGGTCCGATCGGGTTGGTCGGGGGTGCGCTCGTGGGCTGGAAGCTCGCCAGCAGCATCGGCAAGCAGCGCAGCCTCGACGCGGCGAGGGAGACGATCCTGCGGCGCCTCGACGAGATCGCTGCGTCGCTGCTCACCGACGTCGATGCGCAGGTGGATGCCGCGGTCGAGACGGTCCGTAGCGCCGTCGGGCGACGGCGGCAGGCCTTCGCGGCGGACCTCTACCAGCAGTTCGAGATCGTCCAGGCGATCAGCGAGGAGCCGTCGGCCCTCGAAGCGCATCGTCGGGACGCGAGCCGGTTCGTGGAGGCGTTCGATGCCTGTGGCAACCGTGCCCGCGACGCGGTCGTGGCGCCGGCCCAACCGGCCGTCCTGGGTCGCTGAAGCGCTCGACGTCCCGTTGGGCCGACCCGCGCCGGCTGGCCGGTGCGCTAGCCAGCCGGCCGACCTGGATCAGTTCGCCGGTCGCCGCGTCCGCTTGACACCGGCAGCCTTCAGGGTGGCTGCGGGGACGCCTGCCTCGCGCCAGGCGGTGTAGGTGATGCCCTTGCGTTCGGAGTACTCCGCCGCCGCATCGATGAAACCGGCCTCGAGGCTCTCGAGGTCGGGCTCGTTGCCGAGCTCGACCAGTCGCTCCTCGAGATCGAGGCGCTTCTGGATCAACTCGACGCGCTTGGCTGGATCGGGTTCCGCATCGATCTGGCCCTGGATCTCCGGGATCTTGGCCTCGAGCGTTTCACGATCAACCCGCCGACCAGGGCGGCGTTCCTGTTCGAGTGCGGCGAGGTAATCACGGACCGCTTTCCCCTGCGCGCGGCCCTTGGCCAAGGCGGCCTTATGCTCGTCGGTCATCTTCTTCGCCACACCCAACTCCTTGATCGGTGTCACCCACATTGAACGTCGGATCCGCGGGATCAACAGGTTGTACTTCGAGCATCATAGCCAGGTTTCTACGGGCAGGATTGTGCCCTGCGCGTGTCGGATCGCTTCCCTCTTCATGTCGACGCGGCGCGACCGATCCGGCTGAGCGGCCACCGCGGGGGCCACTCGGTTCGGGGAACGGGACGGGACCTCACTAAGGTCGAAGTCAGCCAGGTGGCGAGACCTGGCACGGTGATCGAGGAGGTCGGTCGTGGCAGAGCTGCCGTTCGCGAGGTCCGTGGCGGTGAACCCGTCGCAGGAGCAGATGCGATCGTGGGCGTTGGAGCGGATGCCGAACGCCCAGCTGACGGAGTTCGGGAACATCAACTACAAGGCGCGGATCAAGTCGCGCCTGGCGGCGTCGACGTTCTTCGTCTCCGACCAGCCGACGGGCAAGCCGACGATGTCGCGCGCCGATGCGCAGGCGTGGGCGGAGGCCCAGGACGCCTACATCGCGGAGCAGGACATGCTCCTGCTCGAGGGCTACATCGGCCCCGATGAGGAGTTCCGCACCGGGGCGCGGCTGTTCATGGAGCAGGCCAACGCCAACGTCCCCGGGATGCAGGAGCAGCTGTGGTTCCCGCCGGACGACGGGTTCGAGGCGCAGTTCACCGTCATCTACACGCCGAACCTGGCCGCGGACGGCATGCCGGACGACTGCCTGATCATGGTCGATCTCGACAACTGGACGACGCGCGTCCTCGGCTCGGACTACTTCGGCGAGTCCAAGATGGGCGGCTTGCGCATGTGGAACCGCCTGGTCTACGACCGAGGTGGGCTGGCGATGCACTCGGGCGCCAAGACCTTCCCCGCGGACCAGACCGCCTCCGGTGAGGAGGAGTTGGCGCTGATCATCGGGCTCTCCGGGACGGGCAAGACCACCACCACGTTCCGCAACGTCAAGGGCTCCCTGCCGGTGCAGGACGACTTCGTCGCCCTGATGCCCCAGGGCAAGGTCTACACCTCCGAAGACGGCTGCTTCGCCAAGACCT
>SKNP01000504.1 GCA_007120485.1 Nitriliruptoraceae bacterium | reverse complement strand
GTTAGGCTGACGCGCTCATCCCCCGGGCCGCTACGGGCCGGGGTGCGTCGTCGTCGAACCCCCCAGGAGCCCCGCCATGGCCACGATCTACTACGACACCGATGCGGATCTCTCGCTGATCCAGGGCAAGAAGGTCGCCGTGCTCGGCTACGGCAGCCAGGGTCACGCCCACGCGCTGAACCTGCGCGACTCCGGCGTCGACGTGCGCGTCGGCCTGCGTGACGGGTCGGCATCGGCGGCCCGCGCCGAGGAGCAGGGCCTGACCGTCAAGTCGACCAACGAAGCGGCAGCCGAGGCCGACGTCATCGTGGTCCTCGCCCCCGACACGGCGCAGAAGGCCATGTGGAACGACGGCCTGAAGGACGCCGTGACGGCCGGCAACACGCTGGTGTTCGGCCACGGCTTCAACGTCCACTTCGGCTTCATCGAGCCGTCGGAAGGTGTGGACGTCTTCCTCGTCGCACCGAAGTCCCCCGGCCACATCGCCCGCCGGATGTACGAGCAGGGCACCGGGGTGCCCGGGCTGGTCGCCGTGCACCAGGACGCGTCCGGGTCCGCCTTGGAGCTCGGCAAGTCGTACGCGGCTGGGCTCGGGCTCACCCGCGCCGGCGTGCTGCACACCACCTTCGAGGAGGAGACCGAGACCGACCTGTTCGGCGAGCAGGCGGTGCTCTGCGGCGGGATCAGCCACCTGATCCAGGCCGGGTTCGAGACGCTGGTCGAGGCCGGCTACCAGCCGGAGGCCGCCTACTTCGAGTGCCTCCACGAGGTGAAGCTGATCGTCGACATGATCTACGAGGGCGGGATCTCGTGGATGCGGCACTCGGTGTCCACGACCGCCGAGTACGGCGACTACGTCTCCGGCCCGCGGGTGGTCAACGACCGGTCGAAGGCCGCGATGAAGGAGATCCTCGCCGAGATCCGCGACGGCTCGTTCGCCAACGGCTTCATGGCGGAGATCGAAGGCGGCGGCGAGTTCTTCGAGCGCAAGCGCGCCGAAGGCAAGGCCCAGCAGGTGGAGGTCGTCGGCCGCGAGCTGCGCGAGATGATGCCGTTCATCGAGGGACCGACCGAGGACTTCTGAGCCTGAGGGGCTGCCCGGACCGCCGAGGGTCCGGGCGGCCGCCTCGCGGCGCGGTCAGAAGCGTGTGCATCCGCGATCACATCTGCGCGGATACGCCCACACTTCGCAGCACCACGCCTTCGGACCAACCAGCGTGTGCATCCGCGATCACATCTGCGCGGACGTGCCCACGCTCCCGAGGACCACGCCTTCGGACCAACCAGCGTGTGCCTCCGCGATCACATCTGCGCGGATGTACCCACTCTTCGCAGCGCGCTGGGCAGGGCGGCCGGGGTGTCGATGACCGCGTCGGCGCCGGCCTGCGCGAGTTCCTCCCGCGAGCCAGCGCCCCAGGTCACGCCCACCGTGGCCGTGCCGCAAGCGTGTCCGGCGACGATGTCGAAGGACCGGTCACCGATCATCACCGCATCCTCGGGCCCACCGTCGTCGGCGAGGTCGGCCAGGGCCCGGCCGAGGGTGACGGCCTTCGGCTCGGAGTTGTGGTCGGCGACCGGGGCGTGCACGGCCGCGAACCTGGGCGCCAGCCCGAGCCCGTCGATCAGGGGCGCCGCCACCTCGCCCGGCTTGGAGGTGACCACCGCCAACGTCGCGTCGCGGGCGAGCTGGTCGAGCACCACCTCGATACCGGGGATGACGGCGGTCAGGGTGGTGGCGGTGTCGGCGTAGTGCGCCCGGTAGGCGTCCATCGCCTCCGGTGCCCGGGCAGGGTCGTCACCGGCGTCGGCGAGCAACGTCGCCAGGCTGTCGCGCAGCGGCGGCCCGACGCACCAGGTCAGCTCCGGTGCCGGCGGCGCCGCGACCCCCAACGCCCCCAGGGCATGCCGGATCGACCCGGTGATGGCCGGCGTCGAATCGATCAGGCAACCGTCGAGGTCGAACAGCAGCAGCGGACGAGGCACGGACGAACTCCTGGACGTCGAGGTGGCACGTCAACCGCGGCGCAGCGCGTCGACCTCGGCGGGTGCGGCGGGGTCCCGCGGGCGGCTCGGCACGACGACCACACCACCATCCGGATGCTCCAGCACCCGGGCGGATGCACCGTAGTAGCGCCGAATCGTCTCCTCGGTCAGGACCTGCTCGACCGGGCCGGTGGCGATGTGTTCACCGCAGGCGAGCAGGACGACCTGGTCCGCGTACTGCCCGGCGAGGGTGAGGTCGTGCATGGCCGCGAGCACCGTCAGGCCGCGCTCGGACCGCAGCTCGCTGACCAGCTCCAGCACGTCCAGCTGGCGACCGACGTCCAGGGCGCTGGTCGGTTCGTCGAGCACGAGCAGCGGCGCCTCCTGCACCAGGGCACGGGCGAGCACGGCCCGCTGTAGCTCGCCACCGGAGAGGGTGCCGAGCGACCGGTCGGCGAAGGTGCCCAGACCGAGCCGTTCGAGGGTCTCGCCCACCACCTCCAGGTCATGCGGGCCCTCGACCCCGAACGAGCCGATGTAGGGGGTCCGGCCGAGCAGCGCGTAGTCGGTGACCCGCATGCCCATCGGCACGACCGGGTCCTGCGGCACGACGGCGAGTCGGCGGGCCAACTCGCGGGCCGGAAGATCGCGGACGTCGTCGCCATCCAGTTGCAGGGTGCCCTCGGCCGGCACGGTCCCGGCCAAGGCGCGGATCAGGCTGGACTTGCCGGCACCGTTGGGACCGAGCAGCACCAGCCACTCCCCCGTGCCGACCTCCAGGTCCACGTGGTCGACGACGGTCGTGTCGCCGTACCGCACGACGACGTCGCGGGCGAACACATCGGTCATGTCAGTCTCCGGCTGGTGCGCAGGACCACCGCGAAGAACGGGGCGCCGAAGAACGCGGTGACCACCCCGATCGGCAGCTCGGCCGGGCTGGCCACGGTGCGGGCGAGCAGGTCGGCGAGCACCAGGAAGGCCGCACCGGCCACGATCGACAGGGGCAGGATCACCCGGTAGCTGGTGCCGGCCAGCAGCCGCACCGTGTGCGGGACGATGATGCCGACGAAGCCGATCAGCCCGCTGACCGCCACCGCCGCCGCGGTGCCCAGCGACGCGGCGACGATCACGATCAGCCGGACCTGTCCGGTCCGTACGCCGAGGGTGCGGGCCTCCTCCTCGCCGACGGCCAGGACGTCCAGGAGCCGCCGGTGCAACAGGATCGCGATGACCGACACCGCCGTGTACGGCAGCAGAAGACCGATCTGGCCCCAGCTCGCCCGGGTGAGGCTGCCCAGGATCCAGGTCCACACCTCCCGCAGGACGTCGGCGTTCTGCTGCTGGAGGTAGGTCTGGATCGCCGTCAGGAACGCGGCCACGGCCACACCGGCCAGGATCAGCGTCGTCGCCGACCGGACACCGGTCACGGCACGGCCGAGCACGTAGGTCAGGCTGACGCCCACGAGCGCCCCGACGAACGCCAGCACCGGGACCACGACGCCGGCCAGGGAACCGGTGCCGTAGACCACCGCGATCGTGGCGCCGAGCCCGGCACCGGCGGCGACCCCGAGCAGGTACGGGTCCGCGAGCGGGTTGCGGAACACCCCCTGGTAGGCGGCGCCGGAGATGGCCAGCACGGCGCCGACCAACGCGCCGAGCGCGACCCGCGGCAGCCGCAGCTGCCAGAGGATCGCCTGCTGCCGTTCGCTCAGGCCGCTGTCCAGCTCGATGCCGGGGATGCCGGAGAGCAGCTCCCGGGCGACCGCCATGGCACCGAGCTCGGCCGCGCCGATCATCGTGCCGGCCAGGACCACGACGACCAACCCAGCGAACGCGCCGAACACCACGGCGGGGTGGGCCCGGGTCGCGCGCAGCAACGGCCGTGCCGACGCGTCCGACCCGGGGGTCGGCGCGCCGGCTGGCCGTGACCGCGGTCCCGTCACGCGGCGTCGTCCATCGCGTCACGCACCGTCTCCGCGAACTCGACGATCCGCGGCCCCCACCGGGAGGCGATGTCGGAGTCGACCTCGATGAGGTTGCCCTCCTGCACCGCGGTGATCGTGTCCCACCCGGGCCGGTCGGCGACCTCGTCGGGGGCGGATGCACCAGCACCCGCCAGGAAGATCAGGTCGGGGTTCTCCTCGACGATGTACTCCTCGGACAGCTGCGGGAAGCCGCTGCCGTCCTCGTCCGCCGGGTCGGCGACGTTCTCCAGGCCGAACAGCCCGTAGACCTCCCCGATGAACGTCTGCGAGGTCGCGGTGTAGAGGAACTCGTCCAGTTCGTGGTAGTAGGCCAGGGACGCCTCCGGAGCGTCCGCGGCCAGCTGCTCCATGTCCTCCCGGGTGTCCGTGGCGAGCTGCTCACCGGCGTCGGCGTGTCCGACGGCCACCCCGGTCGCTTCGTACTGCTCCAGGGCCTCGTCGATGTTGGTCGCCGTGTCGAAGATCAGCACGTCGATGCCCAGCCCCTCCAGGTCGTCGGCCATCCCGCCGGGGTCGAAGGCGGCGATGACCAGGTCCGGGTCCTCGTCGGCGATCGCCTCGATGTTGGGTTCGAAGCCCGACAGGTCGGTGATCGGGGCGTCGTCGGGGTAGTCCGACTGGTCGTCGACGGCGTGGACCTGTTCGTCCGCGCCGATGGCGAACAGGATCTCGGTGTGGGTCGGCGACAGCGACACGATCCGCTCGGGCCGCTCGGCGATCTCCACGTCAACGCCGCGGCTGTCGGTGACGGTCGCCGGGAAGGCATCCTCGCCCGCGTCGGCGTCGTCGACGTCATCAGCGTCCGCATCGCCGCCCTCGTCGGCGTCGTCGGCGTCACCATCATCCGGCTCGTCGTCGAGGTCGTCGTCTTCCACCTCGACGTCGTCCGTCGGCGCGTCGGCGTCCTCACCAGCGCAGGCGCTGACCAGCAGGGCCGTGGCGCCGATGGCCGCGAGCAGCCGGCGACGGGCGCCCGCTGAGGTCGGGTGGGTGCTCAGGGTGCATCGCACGAGGATGTCCTCCGCATCTGCCCCGGAAGCGGAACCCTGCGTGCGGACCCCAACAGCCGAGCGCACCGCGAGGCCACGCTGACGGTCGACGGGAGCAGCAACACGTCGTCCCCTTCCTCCGAGGGTCCGGTCCGTGGCTACGAGGCGCAGGCGACCTGGCTGACCCGGTCACGCGGGAGGCGTGCCGGGATCACAGTTGCGGGACAGCGCCGGTCTCTCACCGGCTTCGCTGCAACCCGTAGCAGCCGACGATCGGTCGGCCGTCGGACACCCTACACGGCCGGCTGGCCGCCCGTCAGACGCCGGGCACCGACGGCTCGTGCTCGGCGAACGCCCACCCGTCGACCAGCGTCGGGTCGTCGGACCACCAGGGGCCGGCCAACACCTCGACGACCCGGTCGAGCGTGGCGGGGTCGGGCAGGCGTCTGCCGCGCAGGGATCCGTGGCCGACCCGGTCGGCACCGACCCGCTCGAGGTAGCCGGCCAACGACAGCCGTCGCGGCCCGTCCGCCGCGACCACGAGGTGGCCGTCGGGGGCGCTGGCGCGTGCCCGGTCGAACGCGACCAACAGCTCCAACAGGTCGCCGGCGGTCACGGGCGCCACCTCGCGCTCGAGCAGCTGTGGGTCCAGCCCGCCGGTGACCAGCAGGTCGCGCAGCCACGGGGTGTCGACCAACCCGGCACGGACCACCACGCTCGGGCACGGCACGCCGGCGAGGTGGTCCTCCACCGCCGCCTTGGCGCGACGGAGCGGATCGGACGCGTCCGCGTCCGCGCCCGGCAGCGACAGACCGATCACGCGCTCCACGCCCGCACCTGCGGCGGCTCGGGCGACCACCTCGGCGTCGTCGACCAGCTGCTGCGGATCGGGACTGGCCAGCCCACCGCCGACGTGGATCACCGTGTGGACGTCGGCGAGCGCGGCCTCGAGCCGTCCTTCGTCGTCCGGGTCGGCGACGGAGACGAACGCGCCGGCGGCCCGGAGCGAGCCGACGTCGCCGGTGGCGACCACGCGGACCTCGCCACCCTCGTCGAGCAAGCGGGCAGCGAGCCGGCGGGCGAACGGCCGGTGGGCGGCGGTGACGAGGACGGGCACGGCGCGCAGGCTAGCTGGCCGTACGTCGCGTCACGGCTCGGTGGGCACGTGTTCGTCTGCCCCGTCGGCGTGCGCACCCGGCGCCGATGTGCGGATCCGGCGCCGACGTGCGTATCCGGTACCGACGTGCGCATCCGGCGCCGACGTCCGTATCCGGTACCGACGTGCGTATCCGGCGCCGACGTCCGTATCCGGCGCCGACGTGCGTTCCCGGCGCCGGTCGGCGAGGATGGTCACTGACGAGGAACGATCGGAGGCCCTGGATGATCAGGATCGAACTGGCCCGCGAACTGCATGCCGCCGGGCTGCCCTGGGAGCCGAGCGAGGGTGACCGGTTCGTGCTTCCGGACCGCGACCTCGACGGGCGGGTCTTCACCATCTCCGAGATGGTCGTCGAGGTCCGCCGCGCACCGGTCGGCACGTTGATCGCGTTCAACGGCACCACCGAGTGGGCGCTGGACTCGATCGAGCAGGCCGAAGCCGTGTGGGTGCCGCGCGAGCACCAGCTGCGGGAACTGCTCGGCGACGCGCTGCTCTCCCTGGCACGGGTCGATGGCGGCTGGCGTGTCACCGTCACGATCGACGACGCGCTGTACGAGTTCGAGCACGCCAACGCGGCCGACGCCTACGGGCTCGCGCTGCTGGCGACGCTGCGGGGCGTCTGAGCGAGCGACGCACGACCGGGTCGGCGGCGGTCCCGACCCGCGGGCGTCAGCAACGGTGGCGGTCAGGATCGACGGGCCTCCACAACGAGGGCGTTGCGATCGGCGCGGCCCCACGGTCGCTACAGCCTCGGGACCTCCGAGTAGGTGCCCCAGACCTCCTGGAGCGCCGACGACACCTCGCCGACGGTGGCCTCCGCACGGACCGCGTCCATGATGCGCGGCACGAGGTTCTCGTCCGTGCCTGCCGCGGCCTTGAGCTGCTCCAGCGACGACGCGAGCGCGGCCTCGTCGCGACCCTCGCGCGCCCGTTGCAGCCGCTGGTTCTGCTGCTGCTCCACCTCGGCGCCGATCCGGAGGATGTCGAGCTCGTCGTCGTCATCGTCGGTGTAGGCGTTGACGCCGACCATCCGGAAGTCGTCCTTGTCCATGCGGTTCTGGAACGCGAAGGCGGCGTCGGCGATCTCCGAGGTGAAGTAGCCCTCGTCGATGCCGGTGAGGATCCCGGAGGTGATGGTCCCGTCCTCGGAGCGCTCGAGGATCGCGGCGAACTCCTCCTCGCAGCGGCGTTCGATCTCGTCGGTGAGCCACTCGACGTACCAGGAGCCACCGAGCGGGTCGATGACGTTGGTCACGCCCGTCTCCTCCGCCAGGATCTGCTGGGTACGCAACGCGACCTTGGCGGCGTGGTCACTCGGCAGCGCGAGCACCTCGTCGAGGGCGTTGGTGTGCAGCGACTGGGTGCCGCCGAGCACGCCGGCCAGCGCCTCGACCGCGGTCCGGACGATGTTGTTGTCCGGCTGCTGCGCGGTGAGCGACACCCCGGCGGTCTGGGTGTGGAACCGCATCAGCATCGCCTTCTCCGCGGTGGCGCCGTAGCGCTCCTTCAGCCAGCGGGCCCAGATGCGGCGGCCGGCACGGAACTTGGCGATCTCCTCGAAGAAGTCGAGGTGAGCGTCGAAGAAGAAGCTGAACCGGGGGACGAACTCGTCCGGGTGCAGCCCCCGGTCCATGCCCAGCTCCACGTAGGCGAACCCGTCGGCCAGCGTGTACGCGAGCTCCTGCACGGCGGTGGAGCCGGCCTCACGGATGTGGTAGCCGGAGATCGAGATCGGGTGGTAGCGCGGCGTGTGCTCGGTGCAGAACTCGACCAGGTCACCGATGAGGCGCAGGTGCGGCTCGGGCGGGAACAGCCACTCCTTCTGCGCGATGTACTCCTTGAACATGTCGGTCTGGAGCGTGCCGCCGAGGTCCTTGAGCTCCCAGCCCTGCTTCTCCGCTGCGACCGCGTACATGCAGAACAGCGTCACCGCGGGCGCGTTGATCGTCATCGAGGTGGTGAGCTCGCCGAGCGGCAGCCCCTCGAACAGCCGCTCCATGTCCGCGATCGTGTCGATGGCGACGCCGCAGTGGCCGACCTCGCCGAGCGAGCGCGGATCGTCGGAGTCGAGCCCCATCAAGGTCGGCATGTCGAACGCGACCGACAGCCCGTGCTGGCCGCCGCGGACCAGGTCGTGGAACCGCTTGTTGGTCTCCACCGGGTCGGCGAACCCGGCGAACTGCCGGATCGTCCACGGGCGGG
>SKNP01000183.1 GCA_007120485.1 Nitriliruptoraceae bacterium | reverse complement strand
CGGTCGGAGGCAACAGCAGGCACGGACGATCCAGAGGGAGAGGTGACGAAGGGGTACGGTCCCGACCGTACCTAAAGGTCCGGACATATCGGACGGGGCATCGTCGACATGAGGAGCTGCGCTCATGCGCACCTGGACCGCCCGTCGCTGGACGACCGCGGCGGCCGGCACCGTCGTGGTCGCCCTGGTGATCGGTCTACCGACGGAACTGATCGCCAACCCCTGGTTCCACCGGATGATGCCAACGGAGTGGTGGAACCACCCCGTGTGGCTCGCGAGCTCGGTGTTGTCCGGCCTCCTCGTGGCGACCTACGTGCGCGACGGTCGCGCGACCGAGGATCGACCGAGCGCTCGCGGCGGGGTCGGCGGTGTCCTCGCGTTCTTCGCCGTCGGCTGCCCGGTCTGCAACAAGCTCGTGGTCGTGGCGTTGGGCACGTCCGGGGCGATGAACTGGTTCGCGCCGGTCCAACCGTTCCTGGCGGTCGCCGCGCTGCTCTTGCTCGCTGCAGCGCTGCGTTCACGGCTCGCCAACGAGCGTGCCTGCCGTGTGCCTACCGCAATCGGGCTGGGCGGCGGTCGATCGCAGTAGCACGACCGGAGCGGAGAGACGGCCGGTGCGAGGTTGCCGTCACGGCCTCTCCACCCGGTGGTCACGCACCGTCAAGAGCCGCACCGTCAACAAGCTGCTCACGTCGACGGTGCCGCCCGCGGCTGGGCCGCCGACACGTCCTAAGGTTGCGGTGAAGGCGATGTCCAGCGAGCCCCGGCAGGGTCACCCTCGGCGCGGGGTGTGGAGACCGGTGAGCGGAGAGCGATGTGAAAACCCCGGAGGGGCACGCGACGGGCGCGCTGGTCGAGCACGGCGGGGCTCGTTGGTACCGCATCGACGGTCTGGAGCACATGGAGCCGTTCCTGACCACGGTCGTGTCTGACAGCGACCTCTGGCTGTTCGCTTCCAGCACGGGACCGCTGACCGCCGGTCGCCGGGATCCCGACCATGCCTTGCTGCCCTATGAGACCGACGACCGGCTGCACCGTGCCATCGGCATCTCGGGTCCGACCACCCTGCTGACGCGGGGACACGGCGCGGAGCGGCAACGGTGGCAGCCGTTCGCGCGACGGGTCGAGCCCGGCTGTACCCGCGCTCTGGAGAAGCACGAGCTCGGCACCGCGCTGATCTTCGAGGAGATCAACGAGGCGTGGGGGATCAAGATCCGCATGACCTGGCTGCCGTCAGGGTCCTACGGCTGGGTCCGACGGATCGAGCTCACCGACCTCGGCGGCGCTGGCGCCGAGGTCGAGGTGGTCGACGGGCTGCTGGACCTCATGCCGGCAGGCGTCGCGGCGGAGGTCGAGCAGCGAGCCTCCAACCTGGTCGACGCCTACAAGCGGTCCGAGACCGGCCGGTGGGGCTCGGCGGCCATCTACGCGCTCGAGTCACAGATCACCGACCGTGCCGAGCCGGCGGAGTCCCTGGCGGCCACCCTGGTGTGGTCGACCGGGCTCGACGACCCGGAGGTCCACCTCGACGAACGCGTCCTCGAGGATGCCTGGCACGGTCGGCAACGGCCGACCACCTCACTGCTGACCGGGCGTCGTGGGGCGTACCTGCTGCGCGGGTCGGCATCGGTGCCCCCTGGCGGTTCGACCTCGTGGATGCTGGTCGCTGACACCGACCTCGGTCACGCCCAGCTCCACGACCGCATCGCGGTCGCCCTCGACCCGAAGGCTGACGCCCTGGTCACGGCGGACGCCGACGCCGGGGCACAGCGGCTCGCGACGCTGCTGGACGCCGCCGATGGTTCGCAGCGCACGGCCGACGCGGTCGCCGATGCCCACCACCTGTCCAACGTGCTCTTCAACAGCATGCGCGGGGGCACCTTCGTCGACGGGACCCGCTTGGACATGGGCGATCTGCTCGCGTTCCTGCGGGTGCGCAACCAGGAGGTCCACGAGCGCGCCCACCCGGTGCTCGGCCCGCTCGGCTCACGGGCCGATCGTGCGGACGTGCTGCATGCTGCGGAGACCGCCGGTGATCCGGATCTCCTGCGGCTCGTGCTCGAATACCTGCCGATCGCCTTCTCCCGCCGGCACGGGGACCCGAGTCGGCCGTGGAACCGCTTCTCGATCCGGGTCAAGGCCGAGGACGGGGGTGAGCTGCGGCACTACGAGGGCAACTGGCGGGACATCTTCCAGAACTGGGAGGCGCTGCTGCGCTCCTACCCGCGCTACCTGCCCAGCGTCGTGGCGACCTTCGTCAACGCGAGCACCGCGGACGGGCACAACCCGTACCGCATCTCCCGCGACGGGATCGACTGGGAGGTCCCCGATCCCGACGATCCCTGGAGCAACATCGGCTACTGGGGGGATCATCAGATCGTCTACCTGCTACGGCTCCTCGAGGCCTGGGCGGACACCGATCCGGGCGGGCTCCGTGGCTGGCTGGACCGAGCGCTGTTCACCTACGCCGACGTGCCGTACCGGATCGCCGATCACGCGCAGATGCTCGCCGATCCGCGGTCGACGATCACCTACGACCAGCCCCGTGCAACAGCGGTCGCCGATCGGGCCGAGGCGATCGGCGCCGACGGCCGTCTCCTGGTCGCGGAAGGCGACCTCGTGCGGGTCACCATGGCCGAGAAGCTCCTGGTGCCCGCGTTGGCCAAGCTGTCCGCCTACGTGGCCGGTGGTGGCATCTGGATGAACACCCAGCGGCCCGAGTGGAACGACGCCAACAACGCGCTCGTCGGCTATGGGCTGTCGATGGTCACCCTCTACCAGCTCGAGCGCTACCTCCGGTTCCTCGCCGACGTGCTGGTCGAGGGCCGCGATCGTCCCCTGCTGCTCAGCGTCGCCGTCAGCCGCTGGCTGGACGATGTGGCCAACGCCCTGCTCGACCACGATCCTGAAGCGGGTGTCGGTGATCCGGTGGTGCGCCGCGCGCTGCTCGACGCGCTCGGCGCCGCAGGGACGGCCCACCGTGAGCGGCTCGAGGAGGGCTTCGACGCGACGCCGATCGACGTCGAGGTCGAGCGGATCGATCGCCTGATCGCCGCCGCACGAGCCCACCTGCGGGCCACGATCCGTACCGCCCGTCGAGCTGACGGTCTCTATCACACCTACAACCTCGTGTCCTTCCCGAACGACGTCGAGGCGACCGTCGAGCACCTGCCCCTGATGCTCGAGGGTCAGGTCGCGGTCTTCGGGACGGGCGAGCTCGGCGCCACCGAGGTCGCCGACGTCGTCGATGCGATGTTCGACTCACCGCTGTACCGCCCGGACCAGGACTCCTTCCTGCTCTACCCGATCCCCGACCGGCCGGGCTTCCTCGAGCGCAACACGGTCCCCGCGGAACTTGCGGCCGAGTACCCGCTGCTCGACGAACTCGCCGACGGGTCCAACATCCTGCAGCGTGACACGGCTGGCGGGCTGCACTTCGCGGCCGGGCTGCGCAACGCCGAGGTCCTCGCGTCGGCGCTGCAGGACGCCGGCCTCACCGACGAGGACCGTGCGGCGGTCCAGGAGGTCTACGAGCGGCTGTTCGGCCACCACGCGTTCCCGGGGCGATCGGCGACGATGCACGGCTACGAGGGCATCGGTTCGATCTACTGGCACATGGTCGCCAAGCTGCTGCTGGCGGTCCAGGAGCGGCTGGTCGAGGTCGAGCACGGCGGTGACCAGGTCGTGGTGGATCGGTTGACTGCGGCCTACCGCCGGATCCGGGACGGCCTCGGGTTCCGGAAGGACCCGGCCACCTACGGCGCGTTCCCAACCGACTGCTACTCCCACACCCCGGCGCACGCAGGAGCGCAGCAGCCGGGGATGACCGGCCAGGTCAAGGAGGAGGTGCTCACCCGCGCGGGCGAGCTCGGGGTCCGGCTCCGCGCCGGGCGACTGTTGCTCTCGCCCTCGTTGCTGCCCGCAACCGAGCTCTGGACCGAGCTCGAAGACGGGGTCGACGGCTACCGCTTCACCGTCTGCTCCATCCCCGTTCGGGTCGTACCGGCAGACGAGGACGAGGTGCTCGTCGCCACACGAGACGGTGCGGTGCGACGGCGCAGCGGCCGGGCCCTCACCACCGAGGAGACCGGTGCGGTCCTCGATCGGGATGGGTCGATCACGAGCATCGAGTTCCGACTCACCACCCCTGACGGCGTCCGGTCGAGCGCGTCCTGATGAGCGCGATGGCGGATCATCGCAACGCCGTGGAGCATGCCGGTGACCTCGCGGTCCCGTGCCGGCCGACGTACCCGACACGTGGTGGTCAGACGGTTCCGTCAGCCCTCACCGCATCGCACGGCTTCGGTTCACGCTGGATCGCCTCCAGTACGAAGAGCGAACCCGTGAACGCGGGCACCAGCCACTGGGCGACGCGCAGACGCCGTTGGGCGGCCGCCACGTCAGGGGGCGTGGCCGCGATGGAGATGGTTGCCGTCGCGACGGGGACGTCGCCGCCGCGCACGACACGTTGGCCGGACACGCCGGTCTCGGCTGTGGAGATCATCGCCGCGAGGGTCACCGCCGTGCGGACCCCACGGAGGCCGGCCGATCCCTGACCGCCACCTGCCGGGGTACGGATGAGCCGACCGAGCGCGTAAGCGGTCGACACATGGGCCAGCAGCGCGACTCCAGCAACCGGCGCCCAGCGGAACCACCCGGCGTTGGCCACCCGGGTGCGTTGGGTGTGGTCGTCGACCTCGATCGTGGCACCGTTGAGGCCGACGGCACCCATCCATGCGCCTCCGAACCATGCGGCCAACCCGACGTCGTGGAGCACCGTCAGGGCGGTTGTACGGTTCACCATCGTTCGATCCTCCCACCGATCGAGGCACCGCATGGCCACAGCTGGCCGCCCGGTCCCGACTCCGAGCACGCTACGCCGTGTCGCCCACTGGTGTCGGGACCTGGTGGTCACCCTCCTGCGGTACGCCGTGCAACGGATCCCGACCTACCGCCGCGACCGGCAGCAGGATCCGGGAGCGCCGCCGGACTTCGAACGCGACCTGCCTGGCGATCCGGCCACGTTGCAGCGCCCCGATGATGGCATCGGCCCCCTCTACCACCGCAGCTACTGGGTCTTCGTCACCGATGAAACGCTGAGCGGTGAGGAGCTGATCAGCCTCATCCTCGAGGGACCGAACCAGGTCACGCCCACCGAGATGGCGAGTTTCGAGACCTTGAGTGGCGAGCCAGCCCACGACCTGCAGGTCGGTGACGAGCTGATCGTTCGCCTGCCCGGCCCATGGGATGGACCGGTCCGCGTGATCGAGCGCACCCCGACATCGTTCCGGTTCGCGACCTTGCAGGGGCACATGGAAGCGGGGGAGATCGAGTTCAGGACCAGTACGGACGCTCGCGGCTTCCTCGAGTTCCGGATCGAGTCGTGGGCACGCAGCGGTGACCCGCTCTTCGACCTGTTGTACGGGCGCTTCGTGATCGGACGCGAGGTGCAGATGCACATGTGGGCCCAGTTCTGTCGGCGTGTGGCTGCGGTCAGCGGTGGTGTACGGATGAGCAACACGGCCTCGACCACTCGTCGTTTCGAACCTCATCCGTGAGCGGTGCCCGGCGGATCGTCCAGACCGCGCCCCTTCCTGCGTGGGCGGTACGCGCGTACGACGACCTCCACGGCAGGGACGTGAACTTCCAGCCGATGCCGTGGGAGGACGCCGCTGCCGACCCGAGGTGGCAGGCCGACCGGTGCCACACCGAACTGCCGGCGGAGGCCCCCGGCCCACCGCGGTCCGGCGGCCAGTTCGAGATGGCGTGCGACGTCCTGCGCAGCTACGAGGTGGCCGACCCTGCCCTGGTACGGGCGGTCTACGACGCAGCGGCACCATTCGATGGACGCAACATGCTGCTCGTCGGTCGCTTCTTCGGGCTGCGCTTCCCGATGGGTGTACGCGTCGGGGGTGTGTTCGACGGGCCCGACGAGGTGGACGGGGTTCCCGTGCACCGCTTCGCCTGGCACTACCGCACCCTGGAGGGCCATCTCGAGCGTGGGCAGATGAACTACGAGCTCGTGAAGCACCTCGAGGACGGACGCGTGGAGTTCCGCATCACGGCGTACTCGCAGCGCGGGCCGATCCCCAACCCGATCGTGCGCGCCGGCTTCGCGCTCTTCGGACGAGCCACCCAGAAGCGCTTCTACACCCGTGCGCTGCAGCGGATGCGGTCCCTGACCGCCGCACGTGTCGCTGCCGGGCCCCACTAGATCCGATCGTCTCCGCACCAACTCACGCACGCCGAGCTCCTCGCCCTCACGTGTCGGCGCCCGGACGTCGCAGCAGGGCGCACCGGTGAGCCTGTCGGCACGCGACGTCCGGAGCCCGCGCATCGACCTGCTCGAGATCTGCCGAGGCCTTTCCGGGCTCGCGCCGCAGCCGACGCGGTGGGAAGCCGCTCCCGTCACCTAGCGTCGTGTGCCTCCGGCGGGCCACCGGAACGAGAGGTGGGCGATGCACGACCTGGCGGCGGACCGCAGCGCGCGTTGGCGCGAGGAGCTGCTCACGACCGTGCTGCGGATCACGCTCGTGTTCGGCTCGGCCGCCGCCGTACTGACGGTCGTGTTCGCCGTCAGCGCCGGTTTGCACCACCTGGTGGTCGTCGATGTGCTCGCGGTCGGCCTCATCGCCTGGGCGACCATCCACCGACGGCTGCCCTACCCGCTGCGCACCACCATCCTGCTCGGCACCACCTTCGGGCTCGGCGTCCTCCTCCTCAACGAGGTCGCGCTGGTCGGCCTGACCTTCCTGCTGGCGTTCCCGGTCCTGACCGCCGCACTCCTGCGGCTTCGGGCCGTCATGCTCGCGCTGGCGATCAACGCCGTGACCCTGGTTCTGATCGCCACGGTCGATGCCGTGGACCTCGGCGAGGTCGTCCCCGGGCTGACCGGACCGTACGAAGGGACCGTGGTCGCAGCGAACCTGCTCCTGGTCAACGCGGTCATGGCCCTGCCGTGCGCCTACCTGCTCCGGCGCATGGAGGCCTCGCTGAGGGAAGAGCTGGAGATGTCCGCGTCCCTGGCGAAGGAGCGCGCCGCGTTGGACGCGAACAACCGGCAGCTCGAACGCGAAGCCCGTGACCGTGCGCAGGCGGAAGCATCCCAACGCTTCCACGCGCAGCTGCTGCGAGCGGTCGGCGAGGCGGTCGTCGCCACCGACCGCGACGGCCGCGTGCGCTACGTCAACCCGGCCGCCCAGGGGCTCTACGGCGTCACCGAAGCGCAGGCCGTCGGCCGTTCGATCGACGGGCTCGTCGACCTGGGACTCGGTGACTCCGACCTCCAGGACATCCTGGCGACGGTGCTGAACGGCGCGACCTGGACGGGCGAGACCGAGGTCGACCTGCCTGACGGTTCCCGCCTGCCCGTGCTCGCCACGACCGCACCGTTCCGTGACCGCGACGGCGAGGTCGCCGGCCTCATCGCGGTGTCCACCGACATCTCGCAGCTGCGTGACACGATCGACCAGCTCGCGCGCAGTGAAGAGATCCGCGTGGCGTTCCTTCGGGCGACCTCCCACGAACTGCGGACCCCGATCGCCGCGATCGTCGGGCTGGCCGAGACCCTCCAACGGCTCGATGGGGAACTCGACGACGCTGGCCGGGCACAGCTGACGGAGCGGCTGGCAGCCAACGCCGACCGTCTCAGCCACCTGATCAACGACCTGCTGGACGTCGACCGCCTGGCTGCCGGGCTGGTCACGGCAGACCGCCAACCACAGGAGCTCGACGCACTGGTGACCCGGGCGATCGACGAGGTCGACACCGGTGGACGGTCCGTCGAGACCGACCTGGTCCCGCTGACCGTCGAGGTGGATGCTCCGAAGATCGAGCGGGTGATCGCCAACCTCGTGGCCAACGCGGTGCGCCACACCGCACCGGACCGGGAGATCAGCGTCCGCCTCCGTGACGACGACGGCATGGCGCAGCTGGTGGTGGAGGACGACGGGGACGGCGTCGACCCGCGCTACCTCGACGTCATCTTCGAGCCGTTCGTGCAGGGCCCGGAACGGCACACGGACGCCCGCCCGGGGACCGGGCTCGGGCTGGCCCTGACCCGCGAACTCGTCGAACTGCACGGCGGAACCATCACGGCCAGCAACCGACGCCCGCGCGGGTGCCGGTTCGAGGTCCGGCTGCCGCGGTCGACCTGAACAGCGACCATCTGAGCCGGGTCGGCGGGGGTCGGCGCGAGGTCGCTCAACGCCGTCACCGACGGCCTTGGGTCATCGCCTCGTCATGTCGGCGGGCGCGCCGGAGTCGCACCAGCAGGACCGTCGCGGCGACCACAGCGACCGCGCCGAGCACCAGACCGTCCGGCACCGCAGCGTCGAGCCGGGTCAGCCAGGACTGCACCGCGAGCT
>SKNP01000007.1 GCA_007120485.1 Nitriliruptoraceae bacterium | reverse complement strand
GCTGTGGGTCGGGGGTCGCATCACGTCGCTGCGGGCGATGGCCGCGGAGGTCCGACCACTCACCCACGAACTGCGCCTGCCCGGCCACGGTACGCCGCGTCGGGTGGTCGTGCTCGGTGACTCCGCCGCGGCCGGCCACGGGCTGGTCGACGCCGACCACGCCCTGGCGCGCCGGGTCGCCCGCGGGCTCCACGCCGCCGACGGCCGACCGACCGACGTGACGTGCGTCGCGGTCTCCGGCGCGACCACCAGCGACGCGTTGCACCTGCAGGCCGAGGCCGCCTCGGACGCCGAGGTGGTGATCGTCTCGGTCGGTGTCAACGACGCGATGTCACCCCGACGACGGCTCCGGGACGCCGAGCGCACCTACGAGACCCTGCTGGGACGCGTCACCGCCGACCCGGCCACGCGCGTGGTCGTGTTGACCAGCCCGGACCTCTCGGTCGCCCCGGCGATGCCCTGGCCGCTCCGCCCCGCGGTCGGGTGGCGTTGCCGGTACCTCGCCGTCCGTCAGGCCCGGTTGGCGGACCGGTTCGGTGCGGCGGTCATCGCGCTCCCGCGGGAGGTTCTCGACCCGTCGGTCTTCGGCGCCGACGGGCTCCACCCGGGGGTGGAGGGCCACCGGCGCCTGGCGGCGGGGGTGCTCCGCACGCTGGGGGTCGGCTGAAGGTTAGGCTCGCCCGCCGCGAGCGCTCCCGCTCCCGTCTCCGCTGCCGAGCCCAACCGAGGTCGTCGTGTCCGACGAGCGTGACCGCAACGAGCATGCCCTGCTCGAGCGGTACGTCACCGATCCGGACGCGGACGTCTTCGCGCTCACCGACCTCCCGGAGGTGGTCAAGGGCGCGCTGTTCGCGCGGTACTCGCGGTACGGCGGTTCGCTCAAGCAGCTGTTCGTCGACGAGTTCGCGGACGACCTGGCCAGCGGCGATCCTGCCGGGCGGGCCGAGCGGCTCTACGAGAAGGTGTTCAGCGAGTACGGCGATGACTCCGTCGCCCAGCTCGGTGGCGCCCACGTCGCGCTGGAGAACGTCTCCAACCTGCTGACCAAGCGGATCGAGTGGGGCCGCCTGGCCGCCTACCTGGAGCAGTCCACGCGCTACATCGCCTACGACGCCAAGCCCGACGGCCGCTACCGCTACCACCGTGACGCGGACGTGATGGGCGGTCCGCACGCGGCCGCGTACGAGGAGCACCTCGACGCGATCTTCGACATCTACGCGGAGCTGGTCCCGCAGGTCACGAGCTGGGTCCGCCAGCGGTGGCCACAGGACGAGACCACCTCCGATGGGGTCTACCGCAACGCCACGAAGGCCAAGGCGCTCGACCTGCTCCGGGGGTTGCTGCCCGCCGCGACGTCCTCCAACGTCGGGATGTTCGCCTCCGGGCAGTCCTACGAGGGGCTGCTGCTGCGGCTCCGCGCCGACGAACTGGCCGAGTCGCACCGGGTCGCCGATCAGCTGCTCACCCAGTTGCGGCGCGTCATCCCGTCGTTCGTGACCCGAGTGGACCGTCCGGATCGCGGTGGTGCCTGGGCCGACTACCTCGCCAGGACCCGGGACGAGACCCGCGCGCTGGCCCGCGAGCTGGTCGTCCAGGCTCCGGTCCAGCCCGCCGACCTGGTCACCCTCACCGACTGGTCGCCCCGTGACCCCGAGGACGCCGAGGTGGCACTGGTCACCGCGGCGCTCTACCCGCACGTGGCGGTCACCGAGCAGCAGCTCGAACAGCAGGTGCGGACGTGGACCGCCGACCGCCGGGCCCAGGTGCTGCAGGCCTACGTGGGGGAGCGGACCAACCGGCGCCACAAGCCCGGCCGTGGGTTCGAGCGGGTCTGGTACCGGTTCGACGTGCTCGGCGACTACGGGGGCTTCCGTGACCTCCAACGCCACCGGATGCTGACGCTCGAGTGGCAGGAGCTGACGACCGCTCATGGCTACGAGACCCCACCGGAGCTCGAGGAGGCCGGGGTCGCCGACCGGTGGCATGAGGCGCTCGAACGCTCCGACGCGCTCTACCGGCTGCTGCAGCCCGACCATCCGGCGCAGGCGCCGTACGCCGTGTGCTTCGCCTACCGGGTCCGCTACCTGATGCAGCTCAACGCGCGGGCGGCGATGCAGATGCTCGAGCTGCGCTCCACCCCCCAGGGGCATCCGCAGTACCGCCGAGTGGTCCAGGAGATGCACCGGCTGATCGGTGAGCAGGCCGGCCATCACGCGGTCGCCGACGCCATGGTCCACGTCGACCACGGCGACAGCGAGCTCGAGCGACTCGACTCGGAACGTGCCGCCGAGCGTCGACGCACCGCCCGCACCGCCCGCGACACCCCGGCCCGCGACACCCCGGGAGGGGCGGCGTGAACACCCGGGTCCGCGGTGTCCTGATCGGCCTCGGACTCGGGGTCGCGGTCCTGTTGCTGATCGAGCTGTCGACGATCCTGACCTCCGCCGTGGGGGAGGGGACCAGCCCCTGGTGGGTGGTCGCCTGCTACGTGGCCATCGGGGCGTTGGTCGGCGTCGGGGTGGCGATGGGGCGCAGCGACCGGCTGATCCCGGCGTTGTCCGCGCTGATCGTGGTCCTGCTCGCGCTGCCCAGCGTGGCCCCTGGTGGGGCGCTGGGACGCGTGCCCCAGCTGGGGTTGGGGCCATCGCCGGGCGCGGCCCTGGCGGTCGCGTTCGTCGCGGCCGGCGCGCTGGTGTACTCCGCGATCCGGGGCGGTCAGGCCTGACGGTGAGGCTGCCGAGGTCGCTGCCGGATGGCCTGGAGCCAGCCGGTCAGCGTGCGCCGGATCCTGACCGAGGCGCTACTCCACCTCGACCGTGACGTGGTCGGTGACGGTCGGGGCGAGTTCGGTGCCGTCGCCACGGCGGAGCTCCACGGTGATCCGCCAGGTGCCCGGTTCCAGATCGAGGTCGATGGTCGCGCGCTCGCACGGGTCGGCCACGGTGCAGTCCGGCCCAGGGTCGGACGCCACGCGCTGCCGGTCGGATGTGGTGCCGTCCGCATCCACCGCGGCTCGCCGGACGGCCAACTCGCCGGCGTGGGCCGGTCGGGCGAGGTCGAGCTCGTCCAGCTCGAGGCCGCCCGGACCGATGCTGGCCTCGTCGGTCACGACGGTGACCTCGACGGTGCCTGCCGGCACGGTCGCCTCGTCCGCCGGCTCCTCGATGGCGATCCGCGCGTCCTCGGCGAGGGGCAGGAACTCCGGTGGCGGATGCAACGCGATCGTCAACGGCTGGTAGAGGGTGATGGTGCTGACCAGTGCCACGGCGAGCGCGCCCATCGGTAGCGGTCCCGGCAGCCGGACGTCCAACGGCGTCGTCGCCGCGAGCGTGAGCGTCAGCAACGCGGTGACCGCCAGCGGGAGCCCCCAGCCGATGAAGTCGGAGAGGACCGCGTGGCCGACCACCCCGATCCCGCCGGCGATCGCGGCCGCGGCGACCGGCACGACCAGGTCGTCTGGCCGCTCGATCGTGATCCGTCCGGATGCCGCCACGATGACGTAGCCCGCCAGGACGACCCCGGCGACGACCACCATGGCCTGCCAGGTCGACCCGGGTCCGGCGTGAGCGAGAACCGACGCTGCCCCGGCGGTGGCCCCCGCCGCTCCGTGGATGGCCTCCGCCGCCCCGTGGCTGGCCCCCGCCGCCACCTCGACGGGCTGCGCGGTCCCGGTCACGGCAGCTCGAGCGGATGATCGTCGGTGGCGATATCCAGCCGTGCGGTCCCGAGTTCCAGTTCGCGGATCCGCTCGACGACCGGGATGTGGTCCGGGTGGACCCGGTAGGCGGCCAGGTCCTCGACGGTGTCGAACGCGGTGATCAGGCCCGTGACGGCTGGCTCCTCCACGTCGCGGGCGAGGCGCAGCCAGGCCACCTCATCGATCGAGGTCAGGGAGGCCAGGCGGTCCTCGAGGTCCTGCCGGTCGGCCTCGTCGATGCCGGTGAAGTCGAGGCGCACGATGTGCCAGATCACGGTTCGTCCCCGGTCGTCGGCTGGTAACAGCCCCGCGGCGCGGGCGCGTCCGGCGGTTAGGATACGGGGCGTCCGGCGATGGTCGGCCGCACGCGACACCCATCCTCGCCTTCTCGGGGCGTGGCCGGTCGCGTCCGGTCAGCCGCATCCGACCACCCAGCGAGCATGCGACCGAGTGCGAGACGACCACGACCAGGGAGTCCCAGCGTGGCGAGCCCGACGGACACCGCGACCGCCGACCGACCAACGACCTTCCCCGAACCACCGGCCGGCATCGGTCGGGTCGTCACGGCGATGATCTCGCCGTTCACCTCGGACGGGGCTCTCGACACCGACGGTGCGTCGGTGCTCGCGTCCCATCTGGTTGCCGATGGCACGCAGACGGTCCTGGTCAACGGCACGACGGGCGAGTCGCCGACGCTCCAGGGCGAGGAGCCCTGGGAGCTCCTGGCCGCCGTGCGCGAGGCCGTCGGCGACCGTGCGACCGTGATGATGGGGACCGGGTCGAACGACACCGCCAAGACGGTCGCCGCGACCGCCCGGGCGACCGAGGCCGGCGCGGACGCGGTGCTGGTCGTGACGCCCTACTACAACCGGCCGGACCAACGTGGTCTGCTGCGCCACTTCCGTGCGGCGGCGGACGCCACCGACCGGCCCGTGGTCCTCTACGACATCCCCGGCCGCACCGGCCGCGCCATCGACGTCCCGACCCAGGTGGAGCTCGCCGAGGTCCGCAACATCGTGGGGGTCAAGGACGCCACCACCGATCTCGGCAAGGCAGCCGACGTCGCCGCCGCCACCCAGGGCGCTCCCGGCGGGTTCGTGCGCTGGTCCGGCTCCGACGAGGTCAACCTGGTCATGCTGGCCACCGGCGCGGTCGGGGTCGTCTCCGTCGCTGCCCACCTCGCCGGCCCGGAGATCGCGGCGATGGTCGAGGCGTTCCCCACCGACCCGGCGCGGGCGTGGCAGCTCCAACTGGCCTGCCAGCCGCTGCACCGCGCCCTGTTCGCGGAGCCGTCGCCGGCACCGCTCAAGGGTGCGCTCGCGGCCCGGGGGCTGCCGGCCGGCCCGGTCCGCGGCCCGCTGGCCGAGGCCTCACCGGAGGTCGTCGCCAAGGTGCTCGAGGCGCTCGAGCCCCTCGAGGCCCGGCGCTGACGCGTCGAGACCCCTGCTGACCGCTTCGAACGACATCTTCGACCCGAAGGCTCACCGATGAGCGCTACGCCCCCGGTCGAGCTCACCTTCCTGGGTGGGCTCGGCGAGATCGGCCGCAACATGGCCACCGTGGAGATCGATGGGCGGCTCGCCATCGTCGATGTCGGGGTGTTGTTCCCTGACGCGGAACACCCCGGTGTCGACATGATCCTGGCCGACTGGAGCTGGCTGGCGGACCGCGGCGACGACGTGGAGGCGGTGTTCCTCACCCATGGCCACCTCGACCACGTCGGCGCGCTGCCGTACCTGCTGCGGGATCTCGACCGGCCGCTGCCGGTCTACGGCACCCGGCTGACGCTCGCGTTCTGCAAGGCGATCCTCGAGGAGTGGCCGGACCTGCCGACCCCGAGGTTCGAGGAGATCGAGCCCGGCGACCGCGTCCAACAGGGACCGTTCGACGTCGAGGCGGTCCAGGTCTCCCACTCGATCCCCGACGGGGTCGCGTTCGCGCTGCGGACCCCGCACGGGTTGATCGTGCACACCGGCGACTTCAAGCTCGACCAGAGCCCGCTCGACGGTCGTCCGACCGACCTCGCGCACTTCGCCCGGCTCGGTGATGAGACCGTGGACCTGTTGCTGGCCGACTCGACCGGCGCGGAATCCCCCGGGCACGTGCCCCCGGAGCGCACGATCGGCACGACACTGCGCCAGCACATCGCGGATGCCGAAGGGCTGGTGGTCGTCGCCTCGTTCGCCTCGCACGTCCACCGCATCCAGCAGGTCCTCGACGCCGCCACGGCCGTCGGACGCCGGCCGGTGTTCGTCGGCCGCTCGATGGTCCGCAACATGGCGATCGCGGGGGAACTCGGCTACCTCGACTTCGACCCGGACCTCGCGGTCGAACTCAACGAGGTCGACCGCTACGACCGGTCGGAGCTGATGGTGGTGTCCACCGGTTCGCAGGGGGAGCCGTTCAGCGCCCTGTCGTTGATGGCGGCCGGGGACCACCGCACCCTGGAGGTCGGCGAAGGTGACCTGATCATCCTGGCGTCCAGCCTGATCCCGGGGAACGAGCAGGCGGTGTTCCGCTCGATCAACAACCTCGCGCGACGTGGCTGCACGGTGATCCACAAGGGCGTCGCTCACGTGCACGTCTCCGGGCACGCCTCGGCGGAGGACCTGGTGTTGTTCCACAACATCGTGGAACCGGAGAACTTCGTGCCGGTCCACGGCGAGTACCGCCATCTGCAGGCGCACGCGCAGATCGCCCGCGACACCGGCTGCTTGCCGGAGAAGGTGTGGGTGTGCGAGGACGGCGACTCCTTGCTGCTCGAGGAGGGTGAGGTCTCCCGCGGACAGGGGGTCCCGACCAGCCACGTCTACATCGATGGGCTGCTCGACGACGTCGGACCAGCGTTGCTTCGCGACCGTCGCCGGATCGGCGAGGACGGCATCTGCGTGGTCATCGTCACGATCGACACCCACGAGCGCCAGATCGCCGGGGACACGGTCGTCACCCAGAAGGGCGTGGTGTTCCACGAGCAGGCCGACGACATCCTCGAGGCGGCCCGCAAGGCGGTCGACCGGGAGCTCGATGGCCTCGCCGAGGCCAAGTTCGAGGACCCGGCCGCCGTCCAACGCCACGTGGTCCAGGCCACCGGTCGCTTCTGGAAGGCCGAGACCGGTCGGCGTCCGTTCATCCTGCCGGTCGTGCAGGAGGCCTGATCCGCGGGGCCGACCGCTCGGTGCGGCTGGCTGCGGGTCCGACCGCTCGGTGCGGCTGGCTGCGTGTGGCCGACCGCTCGGTGCGGCTGGCTGCGGGTCCGACCGCTCGGTGCCCCCCGGCTGCGCGGGTCCGACCCAGCGGAGGGGAACGGACCGCGTCAGCCTGACCGCTCGGCCGGCGCGTCGCTCGCGCAGCGCACGGAAGCGTCCGGTCGGTCGTGCACGGCGGTAGTTCCACACGTGTGGTCGACCGGTAGCCTGCGTTGAGACCCATCCGACCATCAGGGGGCCCCGTGGGCTCGACCACGTCTGACCCGAAGGCCGGCGGCCGCCGTCAGGCGCGCGGCTCGGCCAAGGGTGGGTCGAAGGCGGCGACCAGCAACCCGTCGGCCAAGGGCGCCAAGGGCGCGAAGGGCGGCAGCAAGCCGCCGGCCGGCTCGGGTTCCCGCGGCCGCGCGCGTCGCGAACCGGCGTCCGGCAAGGGCGCCAAGGCGACCGGGGGCAAGGGAGCCGCGTCCGCATCCTCCGACGACACCGGTGGGTCGGGCGGACGCGCCGGCCGCATGTTCCGGCCCTTCCGCGAACACCTCGGCGACCGACGGCGCGATGCCGGGGGGCTGGCCCTGCTGGTGCTCGGTGTCGTCGCCGGGCTGGGGACCTACGCCGATGCGGCCGGACCGGTCGGGGCGTTCCTGGAAGCGTTGACCCTCGGGCTGCTCGGGCTGGTCGGGTTCCTGATCCCCGTGCTGCTGGCCTGGTTCGGGCTGCTGGTGGTGATCGGCCGCCCCGGTGGGGAGATCGGCCGGATCGCTGTCGGTTCGGTCGTGTTGGCGATCGGGCTGCTCGGCGGGCTGCACCTGCTGGCCGGTGCCCCCGACCCGGCCGCCGGGATGCGAGGGTTGTGGCTCGCCGGTGGACTGCTCGGCTGGGTGGTCGCGACGCCGCTGGTGTGGGCCCTGTCGGTGTGGGGTGCGACGCCGGTGCTGGTCGCCATCAGCGTGCTCGGCCTGCTCGTGATCACCAAGACCCCGGTCAGCGCGGTGATCGATGCGGTGCGCGGGATGGTCACGCGATCGGACGACGAGCCGGACCCCGACACGGAACCGGAACAGGCCGGCACGACGGCCTCGACCGCGTCGCTGCGCGGCAGCGCGGAGGAGCATGACCCCACCGAGGAGGTCGGCGCCGCCAGGATCCGCGCCACGCTGGAGGGCAAGCGCGGTGAGC
The DNA here is from genome assembly GCA_007120485.1 of Nitriliruptoraceae bacterium. Classification (GTDB taxonomy): domain Bacteria; phylum Actinomycetota; class Nitriliruptoria; order Nitriliruptorales; family Nitriliruptoraceae; genus SKTG01. The sequence continues at coordinate 292 of SKNP01000007.1, read as the reverse complement.
AGCTCCCGATCCGCGGCGTGGACGATGACGAGGAGGCCCAGCCGGCGTCGGCGGCCACCGGTACGCCGCAGGAGGCATCGGCCGGCACGCCGCAGCAGCCGTCGGCCGGCGACGCGCCGGGAGCGGACGACGAGCTGGCAGCGACCCGACCGACGGAACGCGCGAAGGTGGCCGACGACCCGGCGACGACCAAAGCACGCCCGGTCGCGCCGGAGGTGGACTGGGGGGACTACGACCTGCCCGACCTGGAGCTGCTCTCCGCCGGCCGGTCGATGGAGGCCCGCTCGGCGCG